>CAIYVS010000229.1 GCA_903929655.1 uncultured Bacteroidota bacterium
AAAATAGTTTACCTACCGTCATTTAAAGTAAATTTTGCCGCACACTCAATATGTTGATTTTGGTTAAAACCTTTTTCACTGCCTATCTCAAACCCCGGCCTGAAGTCCGGAGCTACTAACATATTGCATATAACAAAGCTCTACCACTTCAACAACTCCCTGATCCTCACAGCCACCTTGTCCGCATTCGGCAGCATAGCAGCCTCCAGGCCCATGTTCATAGGCACAGCAGGTAGGTCTAAAGCTCCGATAGTTTGCACAGGTGCATCCAGTTGCTGAAAACAATTTTGCATAATTCTTCCCGCCAAAGCCTCGCAAAATGAATTGTGCAATTGTTCCTCGGTCAGTACAATGCATTTGCCATGTTTCTTTACTGTGTGATAGATCAGTTCTTCATCAAGAGGGTAGATGGTCCTTATATCTACGATCTCCACCTGGCCAGGAAATTGTTTGGCGGCATTTTTTGCCCAATACACACCCATACCATAAGTAATGATACAAAGTGAAGCTCCATCCTCTATGGCTTCTTTGCTTGCATGCAGTGCGATCGTTCCTTTTCCGAAGGGCAATACATAATCACGGTCCGGTTCCACCATCTTGGCTTCCTCTGTTCCGGGCACTTTGCTCCAATACAGGCCCTTATGCTCCAGCATCACCACCGGGTTAGGATCTATAATGGCTGCCTTTAAAAGTCCTTTTATATCCGCAACATTACTTGGATATGCTATCTTAATGCCCTTTATAGTAGCCAGGGTACTCTCCACGCTGCCGCTATGATAAGGACCGCCGCCGCCATAGGCACCTATTGGCACACGTATGATGCAATTCACAGGGAACTTACCGCAACTCAGGTAGCAGGACTTACTTATCTCTGTTACCAACTGGTTTAGTCCCGGATATATATAATCTGCAAATTGCACTTCCACAATAGGTTTTAATCCCACGGCACTCATGCCTACTGTTGACCCTATAATATATGCCTCTTGTATAGCAGTATTAAAAACACGTTCATCCCCAAATTTATCTGCCAGCGTAGCTGCTTCGCGAAACACACCTCCCAATCTCTTACCAACATCCTGCCCATAAAAAAGTGCTTCCGGATAATCCTGCAATATCTCCTCTACAGCATGCAATGCAGCATCCACCATCACCACCTTATCCTTTCCTTCTGGTGTGCGGATACCCACTTCTTCAGTAGCGCTGGTAGGCATAAATACGAAATCAGCGACATGTGCCGGGTCCGGGTCTGCTGCTGCTACTGCGGCATCAAATTCGCTTTGTGCATATTCCCTTTGTTCAGCTTCTATTTTATCCAGGTCTTCCTCAGTGATGCCTTTATGTTGCAATAATATCTTCCTCAGTTTCGGCCCCGGATCATCTGCTGCATGTTTTGCCAGGTCTTCCGGGCTGCGGTACCATTCTTTCCTCACCCCTGATGTATGGTGTCCCAGTAATGGCACCTTGGCATGCACCAGTATCGGTTTGCGCCATTTCCTCACCCAGTCTATCGTGTATTCCATAGTTTTATAGGAATCCACAAAATCACTGCCATTCACCCTTACCCGCTCCATTCCTTTAAAACCCTGCGCATATTCATAAGCATCCATGGTCCGGGCTTCATCGCCTGTTACAGAAATGCCCCAGTCATTATCCTGCACCAGGTATATAATGGGTAATTGGTGTAAAACTGCAAATTGAAAAGCCTCGCTTACTTCGCCTTCAGTCACACTTCCATCACCAAGTGAGCAAATAACCACGGGTGGGATAGGGTAGTCTGACAATTTTTGAGTTTCCCTGTATTGTATACCCTGGGCAACCCCGGTTGTAGGAATTACCTGCATACCCGTAGCACTGCTCTGGTGTATAATTTTAGGAAAATCTTCTCTCCTTGAATTTGGATGGTTATAATAAGCTCTCCCTCCTGTAAAAGGGTCATCACCTTTGGCCAATAACTGCAGCATCAGTTCATAAGGACGGTAACCCATCCCCAGCATCAGGCTTTCATCCCTGTAGTAGGGGCTTACGTAGTCACAGGGTTTTAATAAAAAACCCGTAGCCAGTTGTATGGCCTCATGCCCCCTGGATGTACTGTGTACATATTTACATATTTGCCTGTTGGCATCATATACTTCGGCCATGGCCCTGGCCGTCATCATCAGCTTATAGGCCCTTAATTGTGTTTCTTTTGAAAGCATGCAGCTATTGTACCCCTTGGGTAATAAGCGGCAAAAGTAGGTCTAAATACTAAATTCCTGAAAATATAGTTATTCAAATGAATGTGTATAAGTGGGTAAATACTGAGATATGATTAAATAAGGTAAAAATGATTTTAATCTTTAATTTCCTTAAGTTAATAGAACTGTTATTTTTGTTTCACTAAAAAGCAATTTATGCCGTCCATCGACTTTAAAAAAATAAGGTTAGACCTTCTCATTATTCTTGGTTTCGCAGTTCTTTCTCTTATGTATTGTTATCCTCAGTTACAGGGTAAAAAATTAAAACAAAGCGATGCCATATCATGGCAGGGAATGGCACATGAGGGGATGATGTATCACGATTCTACAGGAAAAGATGTGCTTTGGTCGAATAGTATGTTTGGCGGCATGCCTACCTATACCACCTACCTGGGTGCAAATACAAATAATTATCCCTGGTATATACAAACGGTTTTAGAATTAGTAGGCAAACCCGCCTATTTCTTTTTCATTGCCATGTTGTGCTTCTATATACTGATGCGTGTTTTGGGTATTAATAAATGGTTAGGGGTCGCTGCCTCAGTGGCATATGCTTTCGCGTCCTATAATGCCATTATTATTGGCGTAGGTCACGATACCAAGATGCTTTCTATTGCATATGTACCGCTTGCATTTGCAGGTATTTATTTAATATTTAAGGAAAAATGGCTTACTGGGGCTGCTCTCTGGGGGCTTGCTATAGCCTTACTGGCAAATAATGCGCATTACCAGATGATGTATTACCTGATAATAATATGTCTCTGTTTTGGTGTGAGCATGCTGTTTGTTGCTTTAAAAGAAAATAAGTTTAAACAGTTTTTAATATCCTCACTCATTACTATATCTGTGGGTGTTCTGGGCATGTTGCCAAGTATCACATCAGTGTTGACGACTAACGAATATTCAAAAGAAACCATGCGCGGAGGTGCCAGCGAACTGTCCGGCCATGACAGAAAAGCCAGCGGCGGACTTGACAAAGACTATGCTTTCCGCTGGAGCATGGGAGTAGGGGAAACCTTTTGCTTAATGATCCCATACCTGTATGGAGGAGCTACTTATGAGTCCGCAGATAAAGCGCCAAAAACAGCCGAATTGGTAGGACCCAATGCTGACATGCTGCCGATTTACTGGGGTGGTCAGCCTTACCAGAGCGGACCTGTCTATTTAGGCGCCGTCATTTGTTTCCTGTTCATACTAGGCCTGCTGGTAGTTCGTTCTCCTAATAAATGGTGGATACTGGCAGCTTCGATTATTGGTATTGTACTATCATGGGGAAAGAATTTTGAAGGGATCAATTATTTCCTTTTCGATCATATCCCTATGCTCAACAAGTTCCGTACAGTTGAAATGGCAATGGTCATACCTCAATTCCTTTTTCCATTATTAGGTATTTTGGCCGTGCAGGATATCATTGACAAAAAGCAAAGCTCTGAACAGCTCTGGAAAAATGTAAAAATAGCCGCCGGCATTAGCGCCGGGCTTTGCATACTGCTGGGGCTGGGCGGAAGTCTTTTCTTTAATTTCTCAGGCAGCACAGATGCGCAATTGCAACCCGAATTGCTGAAAGCTTTAAGAGAAGACAGGGCATCCCTGGCAACTACAAGTGCCCTGAAAAGCGCAGCTTATATAATCATTGCAGCAGCCCTATTATGGGCCTTCATCAAAGACAAGATCAAACCAATGGTATTGATGATCGGTTTGATCATCATTATCGCAATTGACCTTATACCTGTATCCCAGGACTACCTGAATGATAAGAACTATGTGGATGCGTCAGAGTACGATGCCAGTTTCGAACCCAGGGATGTAGATAAAATGATCCTGAGAGATAAAGATCCCTATTACCGTGTGCTGGATCTCAGTCGTGATCCATATAACGATGCCACACAAGCCTATTTTTTCAAATGCGTAGGTGGTTACCATCCTGCCAAAATGGAAATATACCAGGACCTTATAGACAGGCAAATGGGAGGCAAAGGATTTAACGGACAGGTACTGAACATGTTAAATACAAAATACATTATCGTTGGCGGACAAAAATCTGCTCCGCAGGTAATGCCTAACCCTACTGCCTGTGGCAATGCATGGTTTGTAAACGAAGTAAAATGGGCAAACACCGCCGATGACGAAATGAACGGCCTCAATGCCCCGCACCTCGGCGATACGTTGGCCATGCCAGATGCTTTTGATCCGAGGAAAACTGCTGTTATAAGAACTACATTTAAAGATGTATTAGGTAATGCTCCATTTGGTAAAGACAGCACCGCTTTCGTAAAACTGGATAAATACGGACTCGACGACATTAGTTTCTATTCTCATAATAGTAAAGACGGCCTTGCAGTGTTCTCTGATATATATTATGCTGAAGGATGGAAAGCCTATGTAGATGGTAAGGAAACCCCAATAGTGAAGGCAAATTATGTGCTCCGTGCCCTGAAAATACCTTTCGGCGATCATAAAATATTGTTCGAGTTCAGACCTCAGAGTTTCTATGGTGGCAGGAAAATTGCACTTGCCGGCAGTTTGGTATTGTTCGCGCTTTTTGCTGTAGCTCTGCTTCCTCTTTTTAAAAAAGATAAAACCTCCCAGGCTAAGGCATGAGTAAAAGCCCGTCATACATTTCCCGGAAAGCTTTCCGTTTAAGGAAGGAAATGAGCATTGGCTTTTACTTAAGCGACTTTTTATTCAGAAAAATCCTAAGGCAGAATTCAGGTACCAGTTGGGCAGTTCACCATACTGCAACCATTCACTGTCCTCAAAACATTGTGAGAGGAAAGAACGTTTATCCCGGCGATTCCCCCGGCGTATACATTGATGCTACCAACGGCGTAAAGATTGGCGACTATACCAACCTGGGCCCTAACGTAGGTATCATTTCCTCCAATCATGATTTTATTGACAATGATCTGGCAAGCCTGGACCCGCCAATTGAAATAGGTAATTTCTGCTGGATGGGTATGGGCGCTGTCATTTTGCCCGGCATAAAACTGGGAGATTTTACAATTGTTGGTGCTAATGCTGTTGTTACAAAAAGCTTCCCTGAGGGCTACTGTGTAATAGCAGGTAATCCTGCCAGGCTTATCAAATACTTAAACAAAACCGAATGTGAAACTTTTGCAAAAAGCAAAAAGTAATTCTTTTTTCAGTAATTCAGTTTTCATTTTCCTGATTAGGTTTTTTCCTACACTGGCAAATGTGCTGGTATTGATTTACTATTCCCGCAACCTCGACACCAATACCTATGGCACTTACCAGAATTTCTGGATACAGTTGAACATCATTTACCCTCTTGCCTGTTTCGGCATTCATGTTTTTGTTATTACCTATTCACCTGCCTATATTATCAAATTGGCCCGTATTGTTAAAACAGGGCAGTACGCCATTTACGGCATGTGGTTGCTGCTGCTATGCGGCATTTTTGCTTATTTACAAATAGTACCTATACATACCAACTTTATACTGCCATTTTTATTCCTGCTTGTTTTTGCCATCACCATCATACTCGAGTCTTTATTAATTGTCTTCAGAAATCTCATAAGTATCCTGGTCATTAATTTTCTGTACTCAAGCGCATTTTTTCTTATTCATTGGTACCTTTTAAAACATACTTTTTCTTTAGAGATACTTTTTACTTACCTGTTTGTCATTTCCGCTATTCGCTTACTGGCTTATCTATTCATCCTGGTTCCTGAAATAAAGGCTCATAAAAATGCAGATGTACTTGAAGAAATAAGCAACACAAAAGCCCGTTC
>CAIYVS010000230.1 GCA_903929655.1 uncultured Bacteroidota bacterium
GACGTTATGTGTAAATAGAACTAATCATAAAATTCAAAGGTCTATTTAAAAGACCTATTTAACATAACGCAAGTACATTATAGAACAAATTAAGCTACATAATTATGCGTAACTCGATTAGGCTCAATTACATATCATCAAATTCGAACACTGTTCTATAATTTAATCTTATGTTTAGTAGAGACATTTCGGCAGGATTGGCTGCATAGCGAGAAAAACAAAGACGGTCTGATGACCGCCAAATGGAGTTTAAATAAAAGGGTGAAATATGTTCGGTAGTATTCATTCTTCCAAATACAGCGTCTTCCAAAGCTGTCATTCTTAATTGAAGTGCCCTAATTTGAGCTAAATGGTTATAATGATATAAAGCATTGTATTCTTTTGAATAATCTTATTCCATGATATTTATATTTGGTTTCGCAAAAACAAATATAATGAAAAATCCCAACTGTAATTAGTTGAGATTTGTTTGAATAATTTCATGTCAATTTATTCCCTTTCGCCAACGTACTTTTTTCTTGGATATTTAAAAATTCTCTTATTTACGGGAAGTATATTAGGAAAATCGGACTCTCTTATATCAAGTGATGATATCATAGAACCATCGTGTGTTTTAGGGTCTGCTAACAAAAAAACTCCACGACCCTCTCTATTTAAAAGAAACCCCGATATAGACGCAATACTATCTTTAAATTCCACTTGAAAATACACTTCCCTATCTCCTTTAGTTACCACTTCAAACGCTGTTTCGTCATCATTGTATTCGAAATCATTATTGTATATCTCCCATTCGTTATCTAATACTGCTGCAATTGGCTTACCATCTCTATTTCTAACAACCGTTGTGACATAAAGTCTTTTATCTTTTGTATAAAGCTTAATTAGTTGATAATCTCCCGAATATAAAATAGCATTCTGATGCAATCTGAACTTTCCATTCATATTTTTACCTATCTTTATATAAGGTATTTCCGTTCCTTTTGGGCTTGACAGATTTCCTAATGTTGCTTCCACCTTTTTTATGAAAGCATCCATTCTCCATTTTTCATACCCATTATAGCCTACCACTAAAACAGAAACAATTGTTCCAAAAACAAATATTCGTTTCCAAATATTAGCTTCTTTCCATTTGGTTGCTATAATGATGGAATAAATCCCCAAAACAGCTATTAATATTATTTGAAATAATTCCATTCCTCAAACCTACTTCTTCCCTTGCAGAAAGTCAATAATGAGAAAATGTAAAGGTTTGATATTTTAGCGGGGTCACATTTTGGATCACATTTTTGCTCTGAAAGCAGCCACCATGGCTAATTTATTTTTTTACTGTACATTTGTGCGCCCACCAAAACGACAATTATACAAAGCTCGGTAGTCTCACCTACCGGGCTTTATTATTTTTACATTGTAAAGGTTTTTATCCATTTTACTTTCATATCAAAGATAATGGTTTGCACTAATTTTCTATAATCGTGTGGATATTTAACAAGAAAAACCCTATGATATCCCTATGATATGTGGATAAATAAATAAGGGCTGACGCCCTTATTGCATTTGAAATATATATATATATTAGAA
>CAIYVS010000231.1 GCA_903929655.1 uncultured Bacteroidota bacterium
AGTGTTTTCTTTTTCATGTTTGCCTTTTCTGTGCAAGGGCAATTAGTTGCTAATTTTACTGCAACCCAAACCGCTGGCTGTGCTCCCCTAATAGTTACTTTTACCAATACTTCAACCGGCACTAATTCTTCTACAACTTATAATTGGGATTTTGGTAATAGTGCTACTTCTCAAGTGGGAAGTTCGCCGCAGTCTACTAGTTATATTACACCTAATACATACACTGTAACCCTTACTGTGCACAACGGAAGTGTGGTGAGCACGAAAACGATGACCATAACTGTTCATCCACCGCCAGTTGTTAGTTTTGTTGCAAGTGACACAGCGGTTTGCCCTGGAGTGTCTGTAGGATTTCAAAATACCTCCACTCCAAATGCACCTGGTAGTTCTACTTATTACTGGGATTTTGGTGACGGATTTTCGTCCACACTACAAAATCCGTCACATACTTTCCCGGCGCCGAATTATTATAATATTACCCTTACAATAACCAATAGTTACGGATGTGTAAGCTCATTAACACTAAATGCATATATCCATGTTCTCACATCTCCTGCAGCGAGTTTCACGGTAAGCAACAATTATATTTGTAAACCTCCTGCAACAGTAACTTTTACAAATACCTCTACAGGCCCTCCAACTATTACCAGTCAATGGTTTTTTGGAAGCGTAGGCCCTGTAACCGGCAATAGCCCTACCCATACCTTTAACACTTCGGGCAGCTACAATGTAAAACTCATAATTACTGATGGCAATGGCTGCAAGGATACTTCCCTGCAGTTGGGGGCAGTTTATGTGGGTAATCTTACTGCAGCTTTTACAGCACCAGCCACTGCCTGTATTTATTCTAATGTAAATTTTACAAACACTTCCAACAATCTCAATACCTCGTCTTTTTGGGATTTCGGGGACAATAGTGGTGTTATGATAAGTACCAATGCAAACCATACTTATTCAAGCTCCGGTACTTTTAATGTAAGGCTTATTGTTTTTGACGGACATTGTTATGATACAGTGATACACCCGATCACGATCAATCCCGAACCTGTGAGCAGTTTTACTTTTACACCTATACATCCTTGCCCGGCGCCTATTTCGCTGCAGTTTAACAGCATTGCGCCGGCCGGATCTACTTATGCGTGGGATTTTGGTGATGCTACTGCTGGTTCAGCTTCGGCCAATCCCACTCACACCTTCCAGACAGATGATTTCTTTAATGTTACCATGATCGTCACCAATACGAACGGATGTTCGGACACAGTAGTAAACCAGGTGAAAGTATATAACCTGTTTGGTGGATTTACAACCAACCCTGATACGCCTGCAGGATGTATACCCCTGACGGTTATTTTTCATGAATCAGCCCTGACAAATACACCCAATTTGCCTTTCTCAATTTCTTATCCTTACCCGGTTACTAATTATGCCTGGAATTTTGGAGATGGCTCACCAATATTAAACACCGCTACCTCACCTGTAACTCATATCTATACAAGCTTAGGGGCTTTTCATATGACTGTTACTATGACCACGGCTAACGGGTGTACCTGGACCGACAGTGTTATTGTTTATACCGGTACACCACCTATACTCGATTCGTTTTCAATTTCACCTTTACACATTTGCAATAGGGGCACCGTGACCTATGTTGCCCATGCGCATGGTAATCAGCCTTTCACTTATGCATGGTATTATCCTATACCGGGCGTAAATGTCGATAGTTCTTTTACAACAAATTCTACATTTACTTTTCAGTATGATACACCGGGCGTTTTTCATCCTTACATTGTTGTGTTGAATCATGGATGCAGAGACACCGCTACAATGAATATTACTGTAACTGTAGATTCTCCTAAAGCAGAATTTAACGGTGCGGCAACCTGCGATTCTCCGCTTACGGTGCATTTTGTTAATACTTCCATAGGAGCAGATTCAGTGCGTTGGTATTTTGGTGATAATACAACAACTAATCAATACACACCAGAGCATACATTTCCTTCCCCCGGCGTATGGAATGTAATGCTGATAGCCTATAATAATAAAACGGGTTGCAGGGATACGATTGTCAACCCATTGCTCTTAGTTCATTTACTACCCAGCCTTGTAGCAAATGATACTGCTATTTGCAGAGATGGGACAGTTACGTTTACTTCCTCGGTCGTCGGTACCCCGGCCCCATTACACTACCTCTGGTATGTTAACGGCGGATATGTTATTGACAGCATCGATTTGATCCATACTTTTAATACAGTGGGTATTTATACTATAAAGCTCGCCGTTGTTGATATTTATAATTGTGTTGATTCTACAGTAAGGCCAAATTATATACTGGTAGCAAAACCGGTTGATAGCTTTTATGCTGTCCCGGTACAGGGATGCAGGCCCTTACTCGTGAATTTTTTTGACAGCAGTAAAGATATTGCAGGTACAACTATTGTCAGCAGGCATTGGGTTTTCGGGGATGGTTACTCGGGAACCACCGTGGGACCCGATACCTCTCATTTATATCAGACTACAGGCTATTATGATGTAAAAACGGTGGTAACAGATAATCTTGGTTGTAAGGATTCTTTAACTTACCCTTCTTATATTAATGTATCCCATCCTGTGCCTGGTTTTTTAGCAAACAATTTATTCCCATGTCCCGGCAGTAATGTAGTTTTTACAAATACCAGTGTGGGTAATATAGCAAGTGCTTATTGGTGGTTTGGAGATGGGGATACATCTACAAGCATTTCGCCAACACATGCTTATTCAAGTCCGGGGGTGTATACTGTAAAGATGGTAGTATGGGATGCTTTGGGTTGTACAGATAGCAGCACACAGGTGGCTTATATAGATGTAACGAAACCTCATGCCTCGTTTACTGTAAGTGATACCACAGGTATTTGTATACCCTTAAATGCACAGTTTACCAATACATCAACAGGGGGAGTAACTAATTATTGGGACCTCGGTAATGGTACCACATCACTTGCACCTAATCCTACAGGCTCTTATTCTGTGCCTAGTAATTATACTGTGGAATTGGTAGTAACTAATTCGCATGGTTGCACAGACACTGCTGTAAAACATGTGAATCTATATGGTTATGCCGGTTCATTTTCTTATTTGCCCTTAATAGGTTGCAAACCTTTACTGGTAAATTTTACCGCAAATGTTCTTAACATACCGAAAATTTATTGGGATTTCAGTGATGGGACTATTGATGGTCCTGATACAGCACTTACCATATCCCACGTCTATCTTACAGCAGGAGCCTATGTGCCGAAGCTAATATTAAAAGACAGTTCAGGTTGTACCGCATCGAGCCAGGGGCTGGATACTATAAAAGTTGACGAAGTAAGACCGGGTTACAAAACTATTCCTTATCCTATATGCATTTATGATACGGTATCGTTTATAGATACTTCGTTCAGCTTATTCTCTTATATCAATTCCTGGAACTGGACTTTTAATGATGGGCAAACAAGCAACTCAAGTACTGCGCAACACTATTACGGCAGCTCAGGGTCATTTGTAGTAAACCTGGTCGTTACAGATAGTTTAACTTGCACAGATACACTTACCGACAGTGTTTTTGTAAATCCCTTACCTATTTTAACTGTGAGCAAAGACACGATAATTTGCCTGGGTGATGCCGCACAACTATTGGCAGCCGGTGCCGCAAGCTACGTATGGGCTCCCCCAGGTACTTTAAGCTGTACCAGTTGCGCATCTCCAAAAGCAAGCCCGACTGTTTTGACGCAATATGTCGTAATAGGGACTGATGCTAATGGATGTAAAAATACAGATAGCACCAATGTTAGCTTAAAAACACAGACGGTCAGCTACCCTGGCAAGGACCAGACGATTTGTGATGGGCAAAGTGTGCAGATCTCTGATTCTGCAGCAGAAACTTATACATGGTCTCCATCTACAGGGTTAAGTAATGACAAGATCGGAAATCCCTTGGCATCACCTTCTGTAACCACTCAATATATGGTAATTGCATTGCAGGGCAGTTGCTTCCCGGATACAAACTATGTTACAGTGGTAGTGCACCCTAAGCCTAAGGTTAATGCCGGAAGCGATGTGACTATAATTGAAAATACCAGCACCACTTTACAGGCAACAGGCTCCAATATTAAAACCTTTGTATGGTCTCCTATCTATGGTTTGAGTTGTGACAGTTGTTCCGACCCAACAGTGAATATCCTGAAGACTACTAATTATACCGTG
>CAIYVS010000232.1 GCA_903929655.1 uncultured Bacteroidota bacterium
AAGGCCTCATAGAGGCCAAAGGTCTGTAGCATTCAAAAGAACAGGAAAGTGCGCTCCGTAGGTGCGCAACTAATCGTGTCGAATTTTAATGTCTAAATGGTATAAGTGCCATTACAAACCCTTCCTTCATCTGCATTTCCTTCACAATTTACATAAAAAAACAGGGTGGTTAAAAAACCACCCTGCCCTCTATATTTATCTTTTAAATCAAAATTTTACCAGTTATTCTTTACAAGCTTCTCAGTTTTTATTAGCATATGGTTTTCATCAAAAACCTGCATCATATAAACACCGTTCGCCAGTCCGCTGATATCCATTGTTTTAACATTGTGCTGATCTAATGCCACCTTGCCTTGCATGCTGATGATAGATACATCCACTTTTACAGGAGCATCAATATTTACAACAGAAGACGCCGGGTTAGGATATATCTTAACATCATCCCCTGATACCATCACGTTTGCCACTCCAAGGCCACTTTCCATATATGGGGCCGATGTCGCCATGCATCCGTTGCTGTCTGTAACAGTTACAGTATAGCTGCCGTTTTGTGATAACACCAGTACAGGATGAGTGGCACCTGGTATATTGGTACCATTCAGTTGCCATTGGTAAGTAGCAAAACCCGGAGCAGAAATAGTAAGTCCCGAAGGCACGATCACCGGATTAGGATTAGAAGCCAGGATATACTTACCATGAGTCAGTATAGTACATCCCAGGTTATTGCTGATAGACACATTAAACCAGCCACCTGTAGCCGTAGTGTATTGCGTAGTATTAGCTCCGCTTATTGCAACACCATTCTGGTACCACTGGTAAGACTGGTAAACATGCGGCGGATTTGAAGGTGCCGTAACAGAAGATACAGTAACCGTATTTCCTGATGAACATATAACCGTTGCATTTCCTATTATTTTCACAGTATCAACAGGCACCGCATTGGTAACTACTGTAAGTGCTGAAGAAGTACCGTTACAGTTGTTTTGGCTCACAACTACACTATAAGTACCAGAGGTATCAGCAGTATAAGTAGGTCCGTTAGCACCCGGAATAGCAATACCATTATTCATCCACTCATACAGCAGGCCCGGTGTAGCATTGGTACCAAATACCACACTGTCACCCTTACAGAATACAAGATTACCAAGTAAAGTATTAATAGGTGCTGCAGGAATCGGGTTAGCAGTCACCGTAGTGTTTGCAGAAAGAGCCGTACACCCATGAGTATTTGTTACCATCACAGTATAGTTTCCTGTACTGTTAGCGGTATATCCTGCATTAGTTGCATTGATAATATTATTATTGTTAAGCTTCCACTGGTAAGTATTGCCTGTAACTGTCTGCACATTAAGGGTCACGCTGTTACCCGCACAAAACACTGTAGCACCTGAAGGAACAACAGTCGTAGGGATCGTAGGCCAGAAAGTCAGTGTTACCGGAATAGTTGCAACAGACGGCGTACACGCACCGCTCACAACACATTGGTATTTATAACCGGAAGTTGTAGCGCCTGTAATGGTCAGTGTGGCTGAATTAGTACCACCATAGGTACTGTTATTACTAATGTTGAAGAAAATATTGCTGGATGTATCCACCTGCCATTGGTATGTGATACCGGTTCCGCTTGCCGTAACTGAAAGACTGGTATTGGTTCCGCTGCAAATAGTATCATTAGTCGGCCCGGTAACAATGCTCGGTTTGAAATGAACAGTAAGAGGTGTAGCCGTACTTGTTACAGTAGGCGTGCATACACCGGCTATTATACATCGGTAAACATAACCATTCATAGAAGTCAAAGCACCGGTAATGCCAAGCAAATTAGAATTAGCCCCGCTGTATACACCGCCATTGCTTATATTGTTAAATCCGCTGCCCGTATTTACCTGCCATTGGTAACTCAATATAGAACCTGTAGCAACCACTTTAAAATTGGTAGGTGCTGTGTTTCCTTCACACGTAGTATCCGGAGCTGGCTGCAATGTGATAGCAGGTGGCGTATTAACCTGTAATGAAACAGGCAATGTATTCGCTGCTGGCGAACAGGTTCCTGATATAACACATTGGTATTGATATCCGGCCATTGACACCGGCACAGCAGTAATGTTGAGTGTACTTGTATTTGCCCCGCTATATGCACCTCCGTTACTAACAGGTGTAAAACCACTTCCCGCATTCACCTTCCATTGATAACTGAGGCCCGTACCCTGTGCAACCACTGAAAGAGAAGTATTATTATTAACACAAACACTTGTATTCACAGGTGCTGTTATGATCGTTGGTAAAGAATCCACAATCAGTATCATCGGGCTGCTCGTATCTATGCCGCCGCACTGGCCCATTATATAGCACCTGAAATGATAACCGTTCATAGTTCTTGGTATATTCGTCAGTACAAGTGAAGATGTAGTAGCACCGCCATATACACCGCCATTTATAACATAAGAAAAACCGCCACCCGTGCTTACACTCCATTGGTAAGTCAGGCCTGTTCCGCCGGCGCCAATGCCTATCGAACTGTTGCTGTTCTCGCACACAGTATCATTGCCGGGTTGTGAAGTAATAGTAGGAACTAAATTCACACCCAAAGTTGCTGTACCGGTTGTTACATTCGGCGTGCAGGTACCCGAAACAACACATTCATATACATAACCGTTCATCCCCTGTGTAGTATTGGATATATGAAGCATAGCACTTGTCGCACCACTATAAACCGCCCCGTTGGATACCGTAACAAAACCGCTGCCCGTGTTTACCATCCATTGGTAAGTCAGGCCGCTGCCTAAAGCAGTCACAGAAAACGAATCATTCGTTCCCTGGCATACACTGTTCGATTGTGGCTGTATGCCAATTGAAGGCACAGTGTAAAATGTAAGGGTCGTTGTATTTGAATTTAATGTCGGCGTACAAGTACCACTCAGTACACACCTGTACTGGTAAGTATTCATAGACGATGTAGCACCTGTAAGCGTAAGCGTTGCAGAAGTCGCACCTCCGTAAATACCTCCGTTTGTTATGTTATTAAATCCGCTGCCGCTGTTTTCCTGCCATTGGTAGGTAACTGCCGCACCCGTAACACCCGCAACTACAAAACTTGCATTCCCGTTAGGGCAAATTTGCACATTAAAAGGCTGGCTGGATATTGCAGGCGACGTATTTACGTTTAACGTTGAAGAACTGCTGTTCACAGAAGGAGTACAAGTTCCTGAAACCACGCAACGGTATTGATAACCATTCATGCTTCCTGTTGCACCATTAATAGCAAGCGTACTCGTATTAGCGCCACTGTAAACACTGCCGCTAACATTACCAAAACCACTGCCGCTGTTCACCTGCCATTGGTAAGTGGCGCCAGTACCGCTGCCGGTAACATTAAATGAAGTATTGGTCCCGGCACATATAGTAGTGTTTGCTGGTATAGCAGCTGTCGTACCTGGCAAAGAATTAACCGTCATACTTACGGCACTTGTTGTAGCACTTGGAGTGCAGGCACCCGAAACAACACACTCATATAAATAACCATTCATGGTAGCTGCCGGGTTGGTGATCGTCAGCGAATTGCTTGTAGCTCCGCTATACATACCACCATTACTTATAGCAGCAAAACCGCTGCCACTGTTTTCCATCCACTGGTAAGTAAGTGTATTACCATTTGCTGTTACAGAAAAATTCGCGCTGGTATTAGTACACGCTGTAGCAGCATTAGGCTGGTACACAATATTCGGAGGCATATTCACATCCAGCACCGCAGCGCTCGTTGCAGATTGTCCGCAACCGGATGTTAATATGCAACGGTATTGACTGCCATTCATAGAAAGTGTAGAAGAAGAAACACTCAGCGAACTGCTGGTTGCTCCGCTATAAACACCTCCGTTTGTTATATTATTAAATCCGCTGCCGGTATTCAATTGCCATTGGTAAGTAATAGTCCCCCCTGCACTTGCGCCCACACTGAAAGTAGCGCCGGTTCCGTTACATACGGTACTATTCGATGGCTGTGTATTAATAGTTACCGGTGTGGTATTAGTTACCGATATAAAATTACTTGTACCCGTTGTAGGCACTGCACAATATGCATTACTTGTTATAGTGCAATAAATAAGATCATTATTAAACAATCCGTTATCAGTATAAACATTGGTAGTTCCACCTACAGTCACCCCGTTCTTTTTCCATTGGTAAGTTGGTGTTCCGCCATTGGTTGGAGTAGCAGTAAATGTAACAGTAGCACCCGCACAGAAAGTGCTGCTCGGGCTGGCTGCTATAGTTACCGAAGGGGTAACTGTAAATACATTCATCGTTACACTGCTGGTGCCCGTGTTGGTAATAACACAACTCGCATTACTCGTTATAGTACACGCCACCACATCCCCGTTA
Source organism: uncultured Bacteroidota bacterium (assembly GCA_903929655.1). Taxonomy (GTDB): domain Bacteria; phylum Bacteroidota; class Bacteroidia; order Chitinophagales; family Chitinophagaceae; genus JABDGU01. The sequence goes on from CAIYVS010000232.1 coordinate 4,375, forward strand.
CTTAAAGAACTTGGCGAATAACTGGCGCCGGTAGTCACATTCGTCCCGTTCAGCTTCCACTGATAGCTCGGCGAACTGCCGCCGTTTGTAGGCACAGCAGTAAAACTCGCTGAGCTGCCCGTACAAATAGATGTTCCTGGGTTTGAGCTGATACTTACACTCGTGCCTGTATTAATAGGCACAGTAAACGCAGCACTTCCCCCAATTAGGTTACTGTTACCGCAGGAGTCAATTAAGCGGTAATAAGTAGTCGTTGAAAGCGCCGGTGTTGTATATGATAAGCTTGTCGCCCCGCTAATGCTCGTCCATGGCCCTGTTGACGTAGGTGCCTGTTGCCATTTTACAAAATGCCCTAAACCTGTATTAGGATTAGTTCCCGTAATTGTAGCAGAGTAGCCACAATTTTGGGGAGAGGAAATGACCGAAGAAGTGATCGTTGGAGAACTGGGCTGACCGCTGCAACCCGGCGCTGGATAATATGTCCAGCTCACATCATCCAGCAACTCATTGTCACCGTACGAACTGTAAAATTTAAATATCAGGTAATTGGTGCTGGGTGCTGACGCTGTATAGGAAGCCGGTATATTGAATGTATACTGGTACCATCCTCCGGACGATACAGTATTCGGTATTGCATAGTTATAAACACGCGCCACTCGTCCCAGGAATGTTGCCCCGGTATAGCTGATACTCGAATTGATATAAACAGCTAAACTATCGTAAGAATAAGATCCGGTAAGATAGCTTTGGTCATCTCTGTAAAACCAAAAACTTACAGTTGGTGTATAAGAACCAACACCTGCATAACTGAAAGAAGGAGTAACATAAGAGCCTGTAATGCCACTGTAATTATAACTCTGGAAAGACACCATATGCGTTCCGGCATGTGCAGAAGCATAAGGATAATAATCAGTCCCCTCGTTCACAAAATAACTGCTGCTACCCAATATAGACCAACCTGTAGGCGGATTCAAACCTGCTTCAAAAGGTTCCATCGCAGTTAAAGGATAAGATGTCCAGCTCACGTCATCCAGCAATTCATTATCACCATATGAGCTATAGAATTTAAATATCAGGTAATTGGTATTTGGTGCTGCAGCCGTGTATGAGGCCGGAACATTGAAAGTGTACTGGTACCAGCCACCGGAAGGTACAGTATTAGGTATTCCGTAGTTATACACACGGGCCACCCTGCCTAAAAAAGTTGCCCCTGTATAACTGATACTTGTATTGATATAAACCGCAAGGCTATCATAAGAATAGCTACCGGTAAGATAACTTTGGGCATCTCTGTAAAACCAGAAACTTACAGTTGGCGTATTACCCCCTACCCCTGCTAATGTAAAAGCAGGGCTTACGTAAGATCCCGTAATGCCACTGTAATTATAACTTTGGAAGGACACCATATGAGACCCTCCATGCGCAGACGCAGAAGGATAATAATCAGACGCTTCATTCACAAAATAAGAGCTACTGCCTAATATGGTCCAGCCGCTGGGTGGATTCGATCCCGACTCAAATCCCTCAGAATTCACAACTTGTGCATTGCTTTCCACAACACCAAAATAAGGAGCTAGTATAGCCACAGTAGCAATAAAAAAACGTAACAGGTGCCTCATAAAAAAAATTTAGCGATTTTATTTCTGTTTTTACTTTGTATCAAAATCAAAAAGATTGGAAAAAATAATACATTCTTAACAAAAAACCAACAATTGTCCAGTATTAATCTACTTCAAGCCTCAAATAATATTTAACGTAATATCATAAATGACCAAAATCAA
>CAIYVS010000233.1 GCA_903929655.1 uncultured Bacteroidota bacterium
CAACAACAGGTTGGCTGTTAAAGGCAGATGTGCAGTAAATAGTATTGATAAATGGTATATTTAAAAATGCAAATAAAAAAAGGCACTTACAAAAGTGCCTTTTTTATTTTAAATATGAGAGATTATTGCCACATCGTTTTCACATCGGGGTTCTTCTTTTGATATTCAGCCAAGACCTTTTTTGCTTTATCCACTTCATTTTGGGCCACTGCAATTTTGCCGGAGTAGTTCTCTTTATTTTTCACAAAGCGAAATTTAACGATACCCCCATCTGTCATAATATTTCTAATGAAATACCTAAAGTACCCGTACGATGTGGTGAAGATGTTGACCATTTCAATTTTGCCGTCTTTGGGTGTCGGTTGTACCTTTGCTACAACTTTCTTTGTACCAGTCTTTTGAGCCATAAATATTTTTTTAATTATGGCTAATATCAGGAGTATAAGCCACTTTGCCTAACAACGGGTATCCTATTTGGCTATAGCAATTATAGGTCAGATCAATCAAACAGATTCAACATTTACTGGTTGAATTATAACTTTTTGTTCATTTAATAGATAGGAAATAACGCTGTTAACAGAAATGTTTAAGGTTTCTTTGCCAGTGTGCAAGTGAATGGCAGGTAACACTGGAGGCTCATACGGACTGCTGATACCTGTGAAGTTTTTGATTTTTCCTTCTTCAGCTTGAATATATAGACCTTTTATATCCCGGCTTTTGCAAATTTCAATATTGGCATCTACAAATACCTCCACAAAACTATCCTTCCCTATAATAGCCTCAGCCATTTTTCGATCTTTTTCAAATGGTGAAATGAAGGATGAAATAACAATAATGCCAGCCTCGTTAAAGAGTTTACACATTTCTGCTACCCTGCGTATGTTCTCCGTTCTGTCTTCATTTGAGAATGTTAGATCACTGTTTATGCCCAATCGAGTGTTGTCTCCGTCCAATACATAGGCCCGTAATCCGTTATTAAAGAACCAATAGTCTAATTCCGCTGCAATACTCGATTTGCCTGACGCAGACAGTCCGGTTTGCCAGATTGTAAAAGATTTATGATTATTTAATTCCTCTTTTTGTTGACGGCTTATTTTGCTTTTCTGTTGGAATAAATTCTCGGCATTTGCCAATTTCACTTTCTCAGCCTTGAATTCCCTGGTCGGGACACCAAATTTTACTTTGTGCCATGCTCTTTCATGGATAAAATAAAGAAGCATTTTTGTAAATAGCTCCAGCCCTCCTATTTTGGCTCCTATGCCGATGTTTCCTGTAATAAACCACCCAAGCAAAACCGTATCTAAAGACCCTACTGCTCTCCACGAGATAGTTTTTAGTAAATGTCTTTTTACTGTGGGGTCTTTTTGGAAAATTTTAATGATAGCGTCTAGGATCATGACTCTAAAATAATGATTTAATTTATATTACAAAACTGTAAAAGCCCCAGATGTATTATTGGTTTCCATATCAATAATGATACCTCTCCCGGTTTCTTCAATATTTTCAAAACTGTCAAACGCAATTTTACTTTCTGTTTTTATTTTTATTTTGGCAAATTCGTTCACGGTCAAAGGCTTGTCATCCTTATAATTCTCAAAAGTATTATTGTCAATTTTGTAAAGTATCTCTTTAATTTGGCAGGTAACTTCGGTCGTATGTATTCTCAAACAATATACTTTACTTGTTTGCAACGCAATATTGTCTAACCAACAAATGCTCGCTTCAAATTCATTTTCGTATCTGGGCGGTTCAATGTTTGTGGATAAAATATTACCTCTTTTTACATTGCCGTCAAAAACCAGACAAATGTTCTGTCCTGCTATCGCCTCATTTGCTTCTTCAAATCCCAGCAGCATATTCATTATTTTAAACACCTGTCCACTTGGGACAAGTGACAACTGTTCTCCTATTTTTAAGCTACCTGATACTAATTTTCCATAATGATATCTATCAACTACATATTGTGTTACAAATCTTTTTGCATTGACATTTGAGTAGTCTTTAACCTTAGATTTTTCCAAATATTCTAACAAAGTATCACCATGATACCAAGTCGTTTTATTGGAACGAAAGCTAATATTATCACCGTCCAAGGCAGTTATTGGAATAAAATCTATTTTGGGTAGTTGCAGTTTTTTTGCTATTTGTTCGTATTCCTTTAGTATTAAGTTGAAAACACGTTCATCATAAGCTATCAAGTCCATTTTATTGATAGCAACCACCACTTGTTTGATATTTAAAAAAGATGCAACCAGTGAGTGCATTCGTGTCTGGGCTGTTATGCCATGTATCGCATCAATTAAAATAATTATTACATCAGTATTCGAAGCACCTGTGACAAGGTTCTTAGTGAACCGAAAATGTCCCGGCGCATCAGTGATAATGTATTTTCGGTTTGGCGTAACAAAATATTTATATGCAACATCTATTGTTATCCCTGCCTGTCTTTCTGCTCTTAACCCGTCTGTGATATGTGCCAGATTTATTTTATCATCACCTAATGTCGAAACAGATTCTAATATGTCGTGTTTCAGATTATTTGTGTCGTGTAGCAGCCGACCTATTAAGGTACTTTTACCATCATCAACACTCCCTGCGGTTATAAATCTTAAAATGTCCATGTTTTTACCAGCATATCATGTCTAACTAAAAGTAACCCTGCATTTTTCTGTCTTCCATTCCTGCGTCAGATATCTTGTCGTCCATTCTTGTTTCTCCACGCTCACTTAAATGGGAAATTTCAATTTCATTAATTACTTCGTCAATTGTTGTGGCATCAGATCTTACAGCGGCTGTACATGTCATATCTCCGACCGTTCTGTAACGCACCCTTGCATTAATAACAACATCTCCTTCATCCAATTTTATATATTTAGATATTGCCACTAATTTATTCTCATGCACTATACACTTTCTCTCATGTGCGAAATACAAAGATGGCAATTCTATTTTCTCTCTTCTTATATAATTCCAGACGTCCAGTTCACTCCAGTTACTGATAGGAAACACTCGCATGTTTTCACCCCTAAGCAATTTACCATTATATAAATCCCATAACTCAGGTTTTTGCTGCTGTGGTTGCCATGCTCCTGTTTCGTCCCGTATAGAAAATATGCGTTCCTTTGCTCTTGCCTTCTCCTCGTCCCTTCTTCCGCCCCCTATACAGCAACTAAATCCGAATTCATAAATTGCGTCCATTAAAGTAATTGACTGCAAAGCATTTCTACTGGGAAACTTACCTCCGGTTTCCTTTAAATTTTTCTGTGCTATCGTATCTCCAACTCTACGAACTATTAGGTTCAAATTATATTTTTTAACCAAACTGTCCCTAAATTGGAGAGCCTCATCAAAGTTGTGACCGGTATCAATGTGCATTACGGAAAATGGCAACTTGCATGGGAAAAACGCCTTTAGCGCAAGATGTATCAATAAGGTAGAGTCCTTACCACCGGAAAAAAGTAATACCGGCAATTGAAATTGAGCTGCCACTTCTCTAAAAACATATATTGCCTCTGCCTCTAAAC
>CAIYVS010000234.1 GCA_903929655.1 uncultured Bacteroidota bacterium
ATCTAATCCGAAAAATAAGAAAGGCGTCATAAACAGACGCCTTTCTTCTCTAAATTTATTTTGTATTGTTATCTTATTAAAGTCACATTACCTTGGAATGTTTGCATAGTTCCGTCAAGTGATTCAACGCGTATCATGTAGTAATAGATACCTATATCCTGCACTACTCCATTCCATGTACCATCCCATCCATGATTATCAGCAGCTTCAAACACTTCATTTCCCCAACGGTTCAACACCCTGAATTCTATTACTTTTTGGAATGTAACATTACCTACTCTGAATATATCATTCTTACCATCATGATTTGGAGTAAACGCTGACGGCACAAAGAGATTAGCACTATAATCAATATTTACAGTTACGGTATCTGTACTGCTGCAATTCCCATTAAACCCTATTACAGTGTAAACTGTTGGCTCCCATGGGGTAGCTATTGGGTTTGTATTATATGGATTGTCAAGGGTTGAAATAGGCGCCCATACATAAGTGTAAATATCAGTGCTAACACCTAAGCGTATGCTGGAGCCATATTTAATTGTTGTATCCTTTGTTAGTGCATGGAATTTAGGCAGAGGCACTACATCCACTTTCAGGTATAGCGTATCGGTACAATTGTTTGCATCTGCTATTACAACCTTATAAGTAGTTGTATCTGTTGGCATAGCCAGTGGTGTAGAACAAGTTCCACAAACAATACCATTACCATCAGTCAAACTAGCAGGCGGAGTTACATTATTCACAAACCATGTATATTTAACACCATTCACTGCCCATAACAAAGTACTGCGTCCATAACAAATAGATGTATCCTTAGGATATGCATTGAAGGCTGGCGGGTGATCAAGATAAACGGAAACTGAGTCTTTAACTATACACCCGCCAATACCTTGTGTAGAAACATAATATCTGTCAGAATCATGCTGTATCCACAACGATGGTTTTTGAATAGTTGTGTCTGATATCAATTTATCTCCGCTTTTCGTTGTCCAGTGGTAAACAAAGTTGGCAGCTGTAGCATAATAATAGGTAAACCTTATTTTAGGTAGTTCATATAAAGCTGACCCAGGCCATGTTCCATCCACACCACAAGTAGTACCTGTAGCGTTTGTGAGGAAAACGGTTCCACCATAAGTAGTGTTAAAGTATGACACATAAGTAACACCCGGAGTATAAGTAGGAGCAGGGTTATTATTGCTATAACATATATCTAACAATACATCCTTGGTCGTATCCCAATCCCAGAATCTGTGAGTACCTACTACAAAATTAGAGTCAAAAGGCAAATAAAGATCACCTGTATTGCTAATTATCAGGCTATCATAATGCGCAGCCAGGTCAGCACCACCCATATGTGTAACTGTAGTGGTCAGCTTAGCTTCCTGTGTACAGGTAATGTAGATATTTACATTATAGTATTTAGCCAAAGGCGCTACCGCCGGATAGCCTGCAACATTAAACGTTATCGCTTTTATTGTGCCGGGCTTCATACCGGAATATAACATATCCTTAGCCTTGATCAAATATTGGTGTCTTTCTGACCTGAAGCCGCCGAATGGAGTTATATACTTATCGTTGCTGCACAATTGCAATTTACCGCCCTGCGGAACAATATCTGTAGAATCTAATACGGTAGTTGGTTGGATGGTATACACCTGTTTACAACTAGGATTAGTCAAAGGATAAGTACCAGAACCATTCGCGTTCAATTCCAATAATCCGGGTTTACACATTATTACCGGTGTGGATGGAGTTATCTTTACACGTGTAGAGGTATCTACAATAACTGTTACCGTATCTCTTGTTTTACAACCGGCAACAATATCAAGAGTGGGTGAATGTACAATGTACTGTGATGTGTACTGAGGATGTACAGACGGTGACTGACTGGTTGGATTCGTAATACCTGTGTTACTTCCACCTATAAAGTTTGTCCATTGATATTGAAGACTTTGCAATCCTGAAACATTTAGAGTCACAGGTTTGCTGAATACACAGGTATAGTAAGTTTTAGGTAAGGCCTGTATACCGTCAATTACCTGTATGGTTATTGCAAAACGTGCATCTGCCAAAATAGGTTGGGCAGCAGTACAGGTTGAATCCAATGCTTTGATGATAATTGTATGGTAGCCTATATCACAAAGAGTAGGTGTCCAGGAAAAAGTACCTATAGGATTTGCAGAACCTTGTTGGTTCGGACCAGTTGTTGGAACTGTAAAAGTTGCACCGGCCGGATACGGAGGAACAAGCTTCATATAAATATTATTAATTGGGCTTGATGAATGTCCTCCAATAGAAAAACTATCTGTTCCTCCAGGGCAAACAACCACATTACCTGTACTTGGATCTACCCAACCACTGGACCCTGTCATTGTTGGTGTATTGTCAATTGTTGGAGGAGGAGACGTACATGCTAATACAGACACCTGCACATCTCGTCTGCAATGACCTATTAGCAGCTTGGTAGCCCTGTCATACTTATTACAAACAAAAGCAAGTACAAAAAAACCAACTCCGGTAGGTGTAAAAGTGGCTATACCGCTGGCAGAGTTTACAGAATACCCTGTAGAAGATGCAATTGGATTTGCTAATGTATAGCCAGCATTATAGGTGCAATATACAAATGGTGGAGGCCCCGTACTGATTGGGTTGGCATTAACAGTTACCAGTGAATCATTATCGGGATCAATAGGACCATTCGCAAAATTATTCAACTGGTTAATACACATGTAAGGATAAGGCGGATTGCTAAATCGTGGCGAATTGATATTGAACCTGAACTGATTATTTACATGGCAATCTATATAAAACGAAGAAGTCGTGTATGATAAATTTAATATCTGTCCATTCCTGCAACAAGTAGTAAAATAAAAATACCAACTCTCACACCTGTAAGGCAAAGTAACAGTTGCTGAATATATCCATTGTTCAAATCCTGGCCATGTAGACCCCGGTTGTCCGCAAGAATTCTGAGCCGCAAATGCCGGACACAATGCAGAAACAACTTGATAAGGACCATTGCCCGCAGTGTCCGCAGTTAAATTTGGCTGTATTCCCTGAACACCATTGCAAGTATCATAAACACCTAGAGAAATCGGACTGCTAAATGTGGACCCACCCTGACATGCACGATACAAGATACACGTAACCTTATACGTCAGATCGGTCGGACCCGTACCTATATAATCCACATAGATATCACCTGCAGCATAGTGACTCGCATACATCTTACCTGATACTAACAGGCATAGTAAGAAGGTAAAAATTAACCTGGGTCGGAGTAGCCTTTTACTCATAAAATACATATTGTTATTACGTTTAAAAAAGTAATGCTATAAAATTATCAATTAAACTTCAATAATAGCCCAAAAAAACAATATTTTTTGAAATTTTATGAACAATTTAAAAAAATAAAATTCGTTTTTATTTTAATGTTGAAAAACTTGTTCATCAATTCATATTTTCCTGTTAATATGACTATCAACACAAATAGACTGAAAAAAAAACAATAAGGTTGGGAAAAAGTAAAAAAACTTTTAAAAAATTAAATAATATACGCATATATTGGCCTAAATATTGCTCCCCATGGCAAAAACAGGCATATAGGGCCTCTATTTAGTCTTTAAAAAACTGTTTATCAGGACCTATATATTATTCTCCCCCAATTTGTGAAACTACTTTACTAAAAACTAATTTTTCTATTTTTTAAAACTAAGTACTTTTGCGCGGCAAAAACACTTCACAGACATTATACAATTTTCATTATACAAATAAAAAAAACTTAAATGAGTAAGATTAAAGTAGCTAAGCCCGTTGTTGAACTTGACGGTGATGAAATGACCCGGATCATTTGGAAATTCATCAAAGACAAGCTCATTCTTCCCTATCTCGAACTGGATATTAAATATTATGACCTTGGTATAGAACATCGCGACCAAACAAATGACCAGGTTACGATTGACGCAGCAAACGCAATAAAACAATATGGTGTTGGAATAAAATGTGCCACAATCACGCCCGACGAGGCCAGGGTAAAAGAATTTAACCTTAAACAAATGTGGAAAAGCCCTAACGGAACTATTCGTAACATCCTGGACGGAACCGTGTTTCGCGAACCAATAGTTATCAATAATATTCCACGCCTTGTACCTAACTGGACGGCACCTATTTGTATCGGAAGGCACGCTTTTGGAGACCAGTACAAGGCAACAGACTTCGTAGTAAAAGGCAAAGGAAAACTTACTATAAAATTTGAAGGTGATAATGGCGAGACTATTGAACATGAAGTATACAATTTCAAAGGCGATGGGGTTGCTCTTGCCATGTATAATACTGATGAATCAATAAGAGGCTTTGCCCATGCCTGCTTCAACATGGCGCTGCAAAAGAAATGGCCTTTATACCTTTCTACTAAAAATACCATCCTCAAAAAATACGATGGTCGCTTTAAGGATATTTTTGAAGAAGTGTACAACAATGAATTTAAGGCAGACTTTGAAAAGAATAATATAGAATATGAACACCGCCTCATAGACGATATGGTTGCTAGCGCACTTAAATGGCATGGTAATTTTGTTTGGGCTTGTAAAAACTACGATGGTGATGTGCAGAGCGATACCGTTGCGCAGGGCTTTGGCTCATTAGGCCTCATGAGTTCAGTTCTCATTACTCCGGATGGAAATACAATGGAAGCAGAGGCTGCTCACGGAACCGTAACCCGCCACTACCGCGAACATCAAAAAGGCAACCCGACTTCTACCAACCCGGTAGCATCTATTTACGCCTGGACCCGCGGGCTCGCGTTCCGTGGCAAGTTAGATAACAACCAGGACCTCATCGGTTTTTGTAAAGCACTTGAGGAAGTATGTATAGAAACTGTTGAAAGTGGTAAAATGACCAAAGATCTGGCGGTATGTATACATGGCAATAAAGTAAGTCATGGCAAAGACTACCTTTATACAGAAGAATTTCTGGATGCTTTAGATGAAAATTTAAAAAAGAAACTCGGCAAATAATATTTATTTCAAATTGCTAAACGGCCATTCTGTTTGCTACAGAATGGCCGTTTTTTTATTGTACGCCATCCAACATTACCCCCGTTTTGTTTGCTAATAATATGTTACTGATTTATTAAAGACAGGTTAAGCATGAGTATTATTTATTCTATGATTGCAATTATCTCCACATTTGACTCCGAAACAAAAACGTAAACAAAACAAAAACAAACAAAATGAAAATATTATTCAGCACAACAGCACTATTTTTATTCGTTGCATTTCTTTGCACACCATTCTTAGCTTCTGCAGCTGTGCAGACTCCCATTGATGGCGGTTCCAGTATTCTTGTAATAGCAGGCGTCAGCTATGTCTCTAAGAAAATTGCCGCAAAAAGAAAAAAGAACAGCGAAATTAAAGAGCAAAGCAAATAGCTTATCAATGTACCAACTTATTAAGATGATGCTTTGCAGGTATCATCTTTTTTTATATGAAATATATTATACTCGGGGATCTGCCTAGTTTAACAATATGCTGCAATAAAAGCGTGTTTATTAATTAGATATTTGTTTATTTTAGCGACTCATGAAAATGATACAAAGCTTCAAGAAATTTTATCACGAATTACCGGTTAATCTTAAGCGTTTTCTTATAAGAGGTGCCATACTTTTTATAGCATGGAGTCTTTTATACAATTTGTTGCTCAAACCTAAAGAAGTTCCCGATCGTCAACTTACCCACATCATAGTAATTGCCACATCAAAAGTACTTACATGGTTTTATCCGGTAGTTGACGTAAAAAACGATTCAATAATTTATATCAACAACAAAGATGTCATCCAGATAGCACCAGCGTGCAACGGGCTGGAATTATTGGTGCTTTATCTTGGCTTTCTGCTTTGCATTCCAACCAACAAAAAAAGATTCTGGACATTTGCTGTGTCAGGAACGATCATCGTAACGATACTCAATGTTATCAGGTGTGTAGGGCTGGCAGCCATGTTTTATCATAAACACGCTATGGCTGATTTTGCACACCATTATTTATTTAAGCTCGCTATTTACGCCGTAATTTTTTACATGTGGGTATTATACAGCAGAAAATACATGCAAAATGCGTAATTGGAGAACCTGGTTGGCACTAATTGTCATAGCAGCTTTAAGCTGGGTAGAACTACAGTACATCAGTGAATCTTCCCCTGATTCAATGGAAGGGCCTATCAGAAAATCGCTTCATATTGTTTTTCTCTTTGTAGTTATGCTTACCGGGTATTGGGGCTGGTACAAGCATCCCCTGAAATGGCTTAGAAATTTATGGATTTTGTCCTATTCTTTTTCTATCTTTGCCCTCCTCCCATTATGGATAATCGCCTCAAGATTCCATTATCCTGGTATTCTTGACTTTGTTCATAATGTGATAAAAGCATTTATCAGCCCGGTACCATTCCTTATCTTGCTTGTTTTTTCTAAAATGAAAAGTCTTACTCATGATACTTAATTTGTTTTTGTTTGTTAAAAAGAAGAGGGTTCAGCGTGAAAACGCTAGCCCTTTTTCCTTTAAATATTCCCTTACTTAGCTACAAAATGTAACTTCACTGCCTGGTTTGCAATACCATCACCTTCAATTCGATTATAAACTATGGGGTTTTTTGATAAATTATTCAAAAGAAATAAAGATCAACAGGAACAAAAGGAAGCCCTTGATCAAGGTCTTAAAAAAACAAAAGAAGGTTTTTTTTCAAAAATAACGAAAGCTATAGCCGGCAAGGATAAAGTAGATGAGGAAGTACTTGACCAGGTAGAGGAAGCACTCGTAGGGGCAGATGTCGGCATTGACACAACTGTTGCCATCATAAACAGAATAGAACAACGCGTAGCAAAAGACAAATACCTCGGCACATCCGAACTGAACCGCATTTTACAGGAAGAAATTATGGGCATGCTTACTGATGCCCCATCTGCCGAATTTGAAACATTTGACACCCCGGCAGGGAAAAGACCTTATGTCATATTGGTTGTTGGAGTAAACGGAGTAGGAAAAACAACCACTATCGGCAAACTGGCCTATAATTATAAAAAAAATGGTAAAAATGTTTTACTTGGCGCTGCCGATACCTTTCGTGCTGCAGCTGTAGACCAATTGACTATTTGGAGTGAACGCGTAGATGTCCCGATTGTAAAGAAAGAAATGGGTAGCGATCCCAGCGCCGTCGCTTTTGAAGCAGTGCAAAATGGAATTGCGCGAAACTCAGATATAGTGATAATAGATACCGCCGGCAGGTTACATAACAAAGCATACCTGATGGACGAATTAGGTAAGATACGCAGGGTTATTTCAAAAAAATTACCAGATGCACCTCATGAAGTATTACTGGTGCTGGATGGAAGTACCGGACAAAATGCATTGGAACAGGCCAAACATTTCACAGCCGCCACCGACGTTACCGCAATTGCTATCACCAAACTCGATGGCACAGCCAAAGGTGGCGTTGTATTAGCCATTGCTAACCAATTTAAGATACCGGTAAAATATATTGGCGTGGGCGAGAAAATGGAAGATCTGCAAATATTTAACAAAGCTGAGTTTGTTGATAGTTTGTTTAGCCTTGTGTAATACACTCTAAAATCTTCAAAAATAGAACTCTCTTTAAGCCCAACGCATCATTCTTAACAACATGGTCATTTATGGGCATTATCAATTTTTATAAACAACTCTATATCTTAATTGTTCATAAAAAATAGCTATAGAAACAAAATTGCCAACAATCATTAAATAAGGATATGGCACTTGTATTAAAACCAAAAACACGCTGAGATATATTTTAAAAGAACCCATCAGGAATATCCTATAATGTATATACTTATTTTTGAACCAGTACCAGCAACCCATGATAACCGTTATAAGAAGGGAACAAATAAAATGAACCATCTGTAAGATTTTAATACGAGCCTCTACGCTCATATGGCTCAATTTATAATAAAAAATATAAGCAAATCCGCTACCTTGATATAGCTGAAACGGATGCCCATCACCGTCCAAACTACGCCACTCCCCTAACGCTGCAATATCATAATACTTATATGATTTATAAAAAATCAAATGGTCTTTGCTTAAAAAAGGCAGAATATATAAAAGAGTAACAGTAATAACTACAACCAAGCCAGTTTTAAATAAAATCGCTTTATTGTTTGATATTATTAGTATAAACGCAGCAAGAGGCAACCATAAAACCAGGCTATAGCGTGATAATAAACAAAACGAAATAAATAAGCCTTGCAGAATAATGTTTTTTTGATTTATCCCTACTATTAACAACATGTAATACGATGCTATTAACAACTCAACAGTTAATGTTAACATACCTGAATCATTAATAAGAATCAAATAGTATGGGCCGACCAACAATATTGCAAGTAATATTTGAGATCGAAGATTATTATTTGTTTTAGTAACACGGGTAAATAAAAAGAAAGATGCCAGACACCATACTGCATAGCTTATATACCTGTAATCAAAATGAAATATCTCGGCCACAGTGTACGGTAACCAATGCATAGGAAGATAAGTTGCTGCTGCATTATATCCAAACTCAGTAATTGGTGAATAAACATACTTTCCATTTAAAAAGCGTTTGCACATGACTTGCACAAAAGGAACTATGTCCGAATGGCGATAGTCAATAGGTAAAGCATTACATACTTTCACAAAATAAACACCCCCTGTAACTAAAAAAACAAGAAATAAAAAATAAGAAATATAGTTACTCTTGTTAAAACTTTTCCTTTCAATAACATTATCTACCTCTGCCTTATAAAATTTATATATTAACATTATACCAAAACATATTGACGAAGCAAAGA
>CAIYVS010000235.1 GCA_903929655.1 uncultured Bacteroidota bacterium
CATTGCTTTGGGGAATTTCCGGCATGATTCTTTTCACACCGTTTGTGGCTATTATAAAAATCATATCTGACAATATAGAGGAATGGGAGTCAATAAACATTTTGCTTAACCGAGAGGCCGGTTATAAAGGAAAAAAGATTCACAGAGGGCACGAACAAAATTAAGGATTTATTTGTCTGACGCCACCTTTTGTTTTGCCCGTTTGAATCCGGTCATCATTTTATAACTATTAATATTTTCTGAACTCGTTAAAACTATCAAAACCGGCCGCATCATTACCGTCTAACAAGTAATCTTTTATACTATTTAGCAATGCATTTAAAAATGTGAATATTTCCCGGTTAAAATTAATCAAAGTTGATAATTCCATTTCATCAAGATGAATATACGATACTTCTTTGTATAGCTTTTGAAGTGTTTGCGAATATCCGTTCTGAACATTATTGTAAATATTGGTTAGTTGTTCAAGGTATGCAGTCTTGTTTTGATTTGATAAAAGTTTATCAATATCGGTTAGGAATACAGCGATCTTTTTTTGAGTCTCAACATAGAACTCATACTTAATATCATTTGAAGAATTACGGAGCTGCTCAATATCATGATGGCTATCCTTCATAGATTTTGTTGCATACATTCCATTACGCAAAGCCGACATGTACATCTCAAGTTGCAGGGTAGTGTCTTCAGATAATATATTACCTTGAAGTCTTATGAAAAATGCATGCATATTACCATGCAGTTCTTTTATGTAATTATACATTTCCATTCCAGATCTTTCATGAAAATCTTTTTCCTTTTGCTCAAATATTTCATTCGCAGAATTTATTTGAAATTCATTTCTGCAAAATGCTATCACTAATTGTAAAAACCTCGCTATTTCTCTTTCTAAAGCGTCCAAAGCAAGGTCTGGTTCTTTTTCCGATACCTTGTCAATGAATTTAACTTGATGCTCAATATTTATAAATCTGTTTTCCAGGAATTTTCCAAATTGTTTAAGAAACGGCATAAATATAAGTATGGAAATAAAGTTTATCAGGCTCTGAAAAAAAACAAGAGCAATAAGGTTATTACTAATTGTAACCGTATTTGTTATGAATCTGTAAATAGGCGTTAATAAGCAGAATATAAATATAGTATTGATAAAATTGATCAGAAAATTTCCCAATGCTAACCGCTTTTTTGCAGGGGTTCCGGTGATCGATACAAGTATTAGTTTTAAAGTGGTACCAACTTCTGAGCCCAACACTATTGCCATGGCTGAATACAATGATATTGCTTTTACATACATGGCGCTGAGCAAAATGGCTATTGTCACCGAACTGGATTGCAGCAATGCTGTTATCACAAAACCAGCCAATACAAATACAATGGAGGGATATCCCGCAAGCATAGCAAAATTTGTATGTGCTACATAGGCTTCGATGCCGAGACGTATAAAGTCCAGGCCAACAAATAAAAAGCTAAACCCGAATAAGAATTTACTCCATTGATAAAGAGCTTTTTCTTTGTTAAGCGAAACCAACAGTATTCCAGCAATTCCAGCAATGGGATATGCAAAACTCTCAATACTTAATTTAAATCCTATCAGTGCTACTATCCAATTATAAATTGTTGACCCCAGGTTTGCACCAAGCGTAACAGCCAGCGCATTTTGCATGCTTAGTATCCCAGCTCCAACAAATGCAAGCAACATCATATTGACAATTGAGCTGCTTTGCAAAATTCCGGTTATTATTACTCCACCACTTACGGCGCTAAGTTTGCGAGAAGCATACTTTTTCAATAAAAGTTTAGATCTTCTGCCAACGAGGCTTTTTAGTGATTCTTCAAGATAATTATTCCCTAACAGGAATATGGCTACTCCTGTCAACACCCGCCATAGATCAAATGAAGTGAATCCCAACATTGTTTCTTTCAGCTAAGATTCTTTTAAGTATTATTTTACAAAAGATAACAGCTCGTATAATTACCTTAAATTTAAAACTAATAACTGTATATTCTTGTAAAATTAAAAATGAGCTTTTATAGTTCACCTATAGGTATCAGATATATGGGATCTTCATTAAGAGGTAAATTAAGATATCTTTTTACAAGACTATCGTTGAACGCTCCGACAGTAACAGTACTCATTTCACCTTTGTTGGTGTCTGACAACTCTGCCGCTCTTGTTGTGTATGTAGGGCTGGCTTCGTGTGGGGGCGATACCAACAAGCATACCACAGCTAAATTAATATTTCTTTTCCTCCCCCCACCTTTGCAATCCCTCTCACAATAAGCTAAGCCCCGGTGTTTTTAGATTGATAATACAAATCTGCAGCCATTTTACGCTCCTCCAGGTATTTGGCAACATCGGCATTTGTAGCAAAATGGCGAACGATCTTTTTGCCGCTATCTTCATGCCCCGGCAATGGGCTCACATAAATATTCATCAACTCATTTATATAAGGTACCGGAGTGGTAGCATCAGTGCCAAAGGGAGGAGTCCACGCTTTTAAGGTGCCATCACTATAGGGAATTGCATTACTGCATGTTTCAGGATCGGCGCAGGGAAGCGTGGCATACGACAGGAGCTTTTCCGGGCAATCCGTCCGCATGCTGCTCAGCCCAAACTGGCTGAATACCGAATCTAGCGAAGGTGCATTTGCATCACGCGAAGTCAGGTAAGGAGCACTTGTTTGGTAAATCTCATTCATCTTGTCAATAAGAAAACGTGTCACAGAAGTGTTCTGATACTGCTTACTATCAATTACTCCCTTAGATAGCCAAGGCGAGATCAGCAGGGCCGGAACCCGAAGTCCGAGAAGAGAAAAATCGAAAGTAGAGTTGAGCACCCATTTATTTCCGCAACAGCCCGGGGTATTTTGAATGGTAGCTGGTGCTTGAGGATCTGGCGGTATTGTTGTGGGTGGAAACACATGATCGTATAGTCCGCCATTCTCATCAAAGGTAACCACCAGTAATGTGTCCTTCCAGCAACGACTGTCACGAAGCGTATTATAGACTCCTGCCAACAGGTTTTCACCCGGCTGGATCATTGAGGCAGGGTGCATGCTGGTGTCCGTATAACTATCAGCATTGGGTAGCCAGCACATAATGAAGCTGTAAAAAGGAAGTGTTTCGTTTTTACAGTCGTCCTCAAACTCGGTAATAGGAACCCCTTGGTAATTTTGAAGGGCAGAATTCAAAAACCGGGTGTCAAGCTGCCCTAGGTCACCATATTCATCAACCGGAGCATACATCTTCCAGCTTGGGGGCTGGTTTAAGTTTGATTGCTGATTGATCAGGTCGAATATAGAAGTGGCATTAACCATGCCTCCATCCATGTCGTCAATTCCTCCCGTTGTCCCATTTGTGCCGCACGTTGTGCCGCAATGAATGAAAGCGCGATTAGGCAAAGTATGGCCTGGCATATCGCAATGCCAATTGTCGCAAAGAACAAATTCCTTAGCCAGTTTGTGAAGTACCTTAAGGGCCCCGTTCTTGAAATAGGTCATTGCAGACAGCCCCTGCTGTC
>CAIYVS010000236.1 GCA_903929655.1 uncultured Bacteroidota bacterium
AAACCAGGTAATATTAATTTCATATACAAATGATAACGGCCTGACCCTAGCAGATATCTTTAACCCCAACTCCTCATTCAGAAAACTAAATATTGTAGATAGGAATCGTGCAGGAATATATACGCTGGAGAGGAAAAAAATGATAAAACACTTTATCGAAGACAAACTCATTTCTGCCCAAAATGATAAAATTACTATAACCTATGGTAATGATAATATTATCATAAACAATAAGCCCTTACAAGGAGCCTTAAAAACAAAATACGCCCGGCTCTTGCAAAACGAATATGGAGTAGATATGGAACATGATACTTATTCCGGGGTATGGAATACAAGCGGCTCCGCTAAAGAGCAAACTAACTATTTAGCGCCTCCGAAAGATGAAATTGAAAAACCTGATCTTAAAAGTCTGTTCAGAAAGAAATTAGTACAGAATTTTATACAGGATGAACTTATTCAACCCGGAGACAATAGCTATTTTCTGGAATATTACAGCGTTGGTAAAAAACCATTTATTAAAGTAAACAACATACCCCTTAGTGGCGCAATTAAAGAAAAATATATAAAGCTATTGGAGACTGAAGGAAATGTCATTTTGTACGATAATCATATGCAATGCTCTGGGGGGAATCCTATAAATTTACACTGTGCTGCAGCAGAATATATCAGCGACGTACCTCCATTAGAACCCGCTGCCCCACTTGGTTTTGACGACCCTATAAAAAATATTAGAGACCGCTTGGTTGCTGTTAGCGACATCATGTTTAAAGAAGGAAATGAAAAATATGTGATTGTAGATGCTATCATTGATAGTCTGATACCTTTAAGTGTTCCCGAAAGCATTGCTAATTCAGGTAAATTAACAGAACAGGAGACCTTTTTATGTAAACTGCCTGGAAAAGAAATTGACATTCACTTTATGGGAATTTCCACCATTTTTGCAAATGGCACATCTATAACTCAAGGCATAAGAAACGCTTATTCGTGCAAAATGATCAATTTCATGGAAAAGCTTAAGGAACCAAATGATGTACTGTTGATATCTTATAGAAACGATAATGGTATTACCTTATCAGACATACTCAATCCCAACTCCGCGTTCAGGAAGTTAAATCTCGCAGACAGGAACAAAGCAGGTTTTTACACAGAAGCGCGTAAAAAAATGATAAAGCATCTACTGGATGATAAACTCATTGCACCATCAGATGATAAATTGAATATCACTTATGGTAATGACGATATTATCGTTAACAACAAAACGCTAAAGGGGGCACTTAAAACAAAATACCATCATTTGTTGGAGAATGAATATGGGGTAGATATGAAATATGGTACTTACTCAGGGGTATGGAACATGAAGGGATCTGCAAACGAATATCTTCAGGATTTACAAGTTAAAGATGAATCAAAAAAGACTGGCTTTATTAATACACAGAAAACACAACAATCGCCATCTGATTATGAACATGCGCCCCAATGGTCACCGATTGCCATGAGTAATGTGTCCTGGAAGATACGTGTCTGGAGAGATATGGACATCCGTAACACGCCAGATGGTCAAAACCCTTCATCAAAAAATACATTATTTAATATCCTCGTTAATGGCTTTAATTACGATTTGTACAAAGCTTACGATACTGTTGATGACCATTTCTCAAAAGAATTGACAAAAGAAGAATTCATTTCCTTACTCTCTCAATTAGACCATGCCCAAATACATAAATTCAGGATTAAAGAAGATTCATTACTTCTTAAAAACGAAGGTATATTCACTTCCCGTATTATTGGTATTGCTCCGTTAAAAGAAATAATTAATGCTGATGGTTCAATTATTGACAAGCCAATATTTTGGTTCTATTATGCTGGCAATGACATGCGCAGCTATCTTTCAAGGCATTTGGTTCATAAAGAAAACAATTACTTAAGCCAAACATGGTATGATTTTCTTGAGAGTGGAGAATTCTACAGCAAAATAATTAAGGTGAGTGGGGCACCCTATCAGCATTAGTCTTTTTATTTCCCATACACCTTATCCCCACCCACAAAAGTGGCAATCACTTTTGTGTTTAGCAAAGTAGTATCAGCCGCTTGCATCAAGTCCTTATCAATAATAACAAAATCAGCTTTCTTGCCTGCCTCTATACTGCCCACTTCGTTTTCCATAAAACCCGCTTTTGCAGCCCATATCGTCATACCTCTTATGGCCTCTGTTCTGCTTAAAGCATTCTCCACCTGGAAACCATTTGGCGGAAAACCCTTAGCATCTTTCCTTACCACAGCAGCATAAAAAGTTTTAAATGGCGAAATATCCTCCACCGGGAAATCAGTACCCAATGCTATCCAGCCGTTTTGTTGCAGCAATTGCTTGTAAGCATAGGCCCCCTTCAGGCGTTCCGGGCCCAGTCTTTCTATAGCCCAGTACATATCACTGGTGGCATGTGTAGGCTGCACAGAAGGTACAATAGAGGCTTTGCCGAACAAATTAAAATCATCGGGGCTAATCACCTGAGCGTGTTCTATTCTCCAGCGCTTATCATTTTTGCCCTGCAGGTACTTATTATATACCTGCAGAATTACCCTGTTGCCACTATCACCAATCGCATGCGTGCACATCTGGAAATCTGTATTAACCAGCATATGCGCCAAAGAATCATAATGGCTTTGCGGACTCAGCAGGAAACCTGTCCAGCCGCTTTGGTCATTATAAGGCTGTAACAAACAAGCGCCCCTGCTGCCCAAAGCACCATCCGCATATGCCTTAACACCTTTTACAAATAATTTGTCTGTTCGGTAAGGAATACTGGAAAGGTATCTTTTAAAATTCTCGGGATTGTCGCTCAGCATCACATACAAGCGCATATTCAGTTTGCCTTCCCTTTGTAATGTATCAATAGCAGACACATCATAATACATGAGCCCGCAATCGGTAATAGTGGTCAGTCCAACTGCAAAGCAATTTTGCTGTGCTGCCAGCAACCATTTTTCATAATCTGCTTTCGATGCCTGCGGAATGATATGGCTCACAAGCTCCACTGCATTGTCCACCAGCAAGCCTGTCAATTTGCCATCCTTTACACCAATCTCACCACCTGCCACTTGTTTTCCGGTGTCTATTCCTGCCAGTTCCAGTGCCTTTGCATTGGCAATGGCAGCATGCCCGTCCACCCGCGATAAGAGCACAGGTTTGCCGGGGAATAATTCATTCAATATTTTGTTATCAGGAAATGATTTTGACGCCCACTTATTCTGGTCCCAGCCCCTGCCGCGTATCCATATTTCTTTTGGGTGGGATGTTTCAAATACCTTCACCCGCTGCACCACTGCTTCCCAACTGTCACAACCATATAAATTCACTTCAAACAAAGAACGCCCGTAGCTTAAAAAATGTGCGTGAGCATCAATAAAGCCAGGGTAAACCGCATTCCCTTCTGCATCTATCACGTTGGGGGAAGTATAATTGTCCAGAATGTCCTTGCTTTTACCTACGGCAATTATTTTACCCTTCCTCACTGCAAAAGCCTCAGCAGTGCTAAATGCACTGTCAACAGTATAGACAAGGGCATGATGCAAAATAAGGTCTGCTTCCTGTTTGGCATGGCAGGAACTGAATAATATAATGACAGATGCTAAAATGCAGTAAGCGAAACGCATAGGCCGGACAAAAAAGGGGGGATAAAAGCAAATTAATCATAAATTTACAGCTTAATATTTATATATTTATTCTGGTTTAAGACAAGCAAATGCCCGATATGAGAAAACCTTTTTTATACATTTTATACTTTTTCAGTGCCATAGTGCTCGTTTTTTCATTTTCTTGTTCAAAAGATTCCATTCCAAGCACAATTACAGGCAAATGGAAACTCATCTTACAAGGCAATGACAATGCAAGCCACAGGATAGATACTTTTTCCCTTACCCGCACCAACGATTCTGTTTTGCAGGAGTTTATTACTTTTAATAATGACGACAGCACCGGTACGATAGAACTAAAAGGCATGGGGCTGGATAGTGGCAGCACCTATAGCTATATGGACAGCACCTATCGGTTCAGTTGGATATATTTTAACAGCGGCCCCGAAATATGGATACGTTTAGAAGAAAATCCACATGCGCGATTTAAAATATGGACCTCTGCGGATAATATACACCTGCATGTAAACTACCAGGACAATATGTATTTCTGCGATTATTACCCTGTTATAACAGGCTCCTACCCTTATATCCAGCAGGTATTTCAAAAACAATAGCATCATTAACATCCGCTGATTTGTTACATCCATGCATACACAGGTATGGGGCAAGCACCCGTATGTGGTATTTTCACAGATGACTACAATCAATATTATTTGTGATATACGTCACCCTATAAATTGTGCTATATGCCGAATTTTGTCTTGTTGAACAGAAGTCAAAATAGTGTAGTATGAATTTATTTAAAAGTGTTTTAGCGCCTGTAACTAATGAAATTGATGATAGGGAACATATTTCTATCTTCAAAACATATGCTATAATTAAAAAAAGTATAGATGAATGCAATGATATTCACCAGTTGCATGCCGCTGAATTAATGATAGAAAAACAATTATTAGAACCATATAAATATATGCCGATTGTATCGCAAGTGCTGGCTAATAACCTCCGCACATTCATTAAACATGTAAAATCCAATCTGCCGGCAAATTGTTAAATGTGCTTCTGTTTTTTTGATGGGAAGGCTGGGGTCTTCCCTTTTTTTATTAAAGGCAGGCTGTTGAGGTGTTTTAATATCTGCATAGAAATATTTTCATACATTTATTACCCGTATTTTAATCGTGGTAGTTTATGCAGATCATTCATAACAGATACTTTGTTTTTTCCTTTTTGTTATTATTCATACTTGTTTCTGCAAACAGGTCTTATTGCCAGCTTAGACGAATGAATGTAAAGGTTGAAAAGACTTTTGACAGGGACTTCGTCTTTCCTGAAAATGTGTACGTTTCTAAAAAGAAAAATGTGGGTATTGCTTTTTCCGGGGGAGGTAGCCGCAGCGCTGCGGCTACATTGGGGCAATTAAGGGCTTTAAATACACTAGGACTGCTTGACACAGTAAAATATATCTCTTGCCTTTCAGGTTCTGCCTGGGCTGCCATATCCTACACATACCTGCCCGCCCAAATGAATGACACTGATTTCCTGGGAGTATATCAGGACCCTAAGGATCTGACCTGGGACGACATGACAACAACTCACTATGGTTCTCTGGCATACAATATTGCCCACTCACATACTTTTCCCAGAGTATTGCTGCATTGGATGCGTTTGGAAGGAGACAAAAAGTACTCTGGTGTATTGAATGATATTTACCTCAAGCGTATAGACCTGGGAGGCAGGCACAAGTATTTTTCATATAGAGATTCGACAGTGATCGAGATCATTTCGCATAATATTGATCTGAAATCATGGGATTTTTATAGAGTAAACCCAGGTAACAATCGTCCTTACCTCATTGTTAACAGCACCGTGGTTGGCAGTGAAAAAAACTCGAAAGGGCTTTCAAACAATTGTTTTGAGATAACTCCTTTATACTCCGGTGCAGCATACTATAATCAGGATTTTAAAATTCCGCTTGGAGGCGGGTACTGGGAATCTTTCGGACTGGATAACACGAGGGTGAATGCGTTAAGAAATAATGACCGTGCGGTTGTAAAGCTGCAACATAAAAGGCAGATATTCAGCCTGGCGGATGCAATGGCCCTGAGTGGCAGAACCTATTATGCAAGGGAAGATGTGGACAAAAACTATTCGCATTGTATGAAGATTGGCTTATGGTCTCCTTACCAGTATTGGGATAACGATTTCTATATGAAGAGGACTACTGAGAAATTTACTATGGCAGATGGTGGTGACCTTGATAACCTGGGCATTATAGCTTTATTAAAAAGAAAAGTAGATAAGATCATAGTCTTCGTGAACTCGGAGCAACCAATAAGCAACAATAACACGGGTGCGCTGATAGACGAAAGTATAACAAAGCTTTTCGGTGCTTTTAATAATTATACCGAAGCAGAAATGAATAAGATGGCGTTGCATGTGCTGAAGAATGATAAGGGCCAGTTGGATACTTTGAAGAACAGGCTTATGGCTATGAAACGCGCCAATGAATCATTGATCTATACCGCTACATACGATGTGCAGGAGAATGAGAAGTGCGGTGTATATACCAGCCCCGGCTGGAACAAGGTGCAGATAACCTGGGCGTATAATGATAATCCCCAGCCTTTCTATACGCGCCTGAAGGATAAGGATATCAGGGAGGCCCACAGGCTGGGCAAGCTGAACCAGAAAGTAAAGAAAAAGAACAGGGAGAATAATGAGACGGGTGTTTTTCCTTTTTATGTAAGTGCATGGAGTTCTAAAATTTTAAAGGGCCTGGATTATAAAAATGAGCACGTAAACCTGATGGCGGATTTTTCGGCATGGGTGGTGATGGACAATGCCGCCTATTTCAAGAAGATTGTTTTTGGTGAGTGATGTGGTGAGAGGTGGAAAATATTTTCCGCTTTTCTTCCTACTTGTTCCTTTTTTGATTTGTTGTGTTTTATAATGTGAATGTGTTTTTAATTGTTTATCATACCCTTATAAGGTATAGTAAAATTATTATTTCCGTTTTCCGCTACCAGAATTTTTTCCGCTACAAAAAATTATAATGTCAGAATCAGAATTTTCAGAATTAAAGAATTTTCAGAATTTATGCGGGATAATTTGTTGCATATCCTAATGCCCGATAAGGGGCACATTTGCAAACAATATTTTTTATTCACGTCTTTCTATTTTTTTCAAAAGGTGTTCAAGAGAGAAGTTCCACTTTTCTTCCTATGAGAGACATTTGGCTTCCGTTTTGGGCTGTTGGGGTATCTTTTAGGGGTTCTTCAGTTTCCTTTTTTTACCGGGGCTTGTTTGCCTGCCTGTCGGTAGACAGGGTTGAGCTTTTGATTATTTGATTAGTTGATGGCTATGCCCCCGCCACCTTCGGGTCGGGCAGGTGATGTCCGGTTCTTTTTTGAAATGTCGGCCATTTTTGAAATAAATGATTGATAATCAATAAAAATATCGGGCATTGAATCGGGCATAAAATGCCTGATGCTATACCAAACCGGGCATTTTAATCTCAATTTTTAAAGAAAATGCAAAATGATTGGTAGCCGGATATCAAAGAATATGCCTGATAGAGTCTATATGTCAAAGAGCATTAGAAAATTCCCTCCTGCCTCATTGCCTACAACATAATGGAAGCTGTAGATGAAAGCAACAGCGGATGAAATCTGCCAGTGTTATATTGCCGCAAAGACTATGCCAGTTTGAGGTGCGAAGACAGATAAAAGGTAGAGGGGTGTAAAATTGTCATGCAAACCCTTGAGACTGTGGATGCAAGTTTAGCTTTGGAGCCTTAAAGCGGTCGGGTCCCGAAAAGGAGAGCTGACCGGGCAATGTCATTAAGTTAAGGATTTGTGTTGTATTTGAATAATGTCACCCTTTCAGGGTTCTCCTGTTTTGACTCTATATTTTGCTATAATCATATCAGCCTTTCAGGCTTTTTCCTTGACTTAATGACATTGGCCGAGCAGGACGCGAACGAATTCGCCAATCAGAGATTGAAGCCATAAGGACTGAACCGGAGATTGCCGCCGAACAATAATTTTTTAGTGTTGGAAGACTAGGATCGGCAGGGGTATTGTGTAATCGCTTCGCGGCCCACAAACAGAATTAATACCATTTAGACATTAAAATTCGACACGATTAGTTGC
>CAIYVS010000237.1 GCA_903929655.1 uncultured Bacteroidota bacterium
GCCAGGACGCTATGGATGCACCTATGCTGGCTATGGCGCCTGCATTTCTGATAGCTTGTTTTGGGGCATTGAGGCTTGCAAAATATAATGTCACTTCCGATAAGCAAAGCCATCATTTCATAGGTATGCCTATACCTTCTGTAGGTTTATTCATAGCTTCATTTCCGCTTATTAATTGGTATAATCCCCATAAACTGGGCACTTACCTGCAAGGCAAATGGACCATTTATATTATTATAGCTTTGCTGAGCTGGCTGATGGTTTCCGGGATTCGTTTCTTTAAGCTATTCCCTGCAAAATGGAAGATGGCTTATTGCTGGCCCCAGCTTGTTCTTGCAATACTTACATTAGTGGCTATTCCGTTTTTAAAGATAGCTGCCATACCACTTGCATTTATTTTGTACATTCTGTTGTCAATAATTTATAAAGAACCGGCAGTAGAAACTCTTTAATAATAAAACAATACCAAGATGAAGTATACAGCACATATCAATGTAATGCCTCTTAAGGAACTCCTTGACCCGCAGGGGAAGGCAGTTAATAACAGTTTGCACAATTTAGGCTTAAGCCAGGTTCATGATGTTCGTATTGGCAAGCACATTACTTTGCATCTGGAGGCAACAAATAAAGAAGAGGCAGAAAGACTGGCACAGGAAGCCTGTAAAAAATTACTTGCTAACCAGGTGATGGAATCTTTCGATTTTACACTTGCTGAAGGATAATTGTTAAACATTAGAAAGCCCTCCTTTGGAGGCTTGGGAGGTCCCTTTATTATGCGTCTCTATCTTATTCCATCGCCTATTGGTAATCTTGCTGATATCACTTATCGGGCAGTAGAGATATTAAAGAGTGCTGATGTAATACTATGTGAGGATACACGTTCCAGCTACATTTTGCTAAAGCATTACAGCATTGCAAAACCACTCAGTCCTTATCATCAGCATAATGAGCATAAGATACTGCCACATCTTATAGATCAGTTATTGTCTGGCAAAACCTTTGCATTAATAACAGATGCCGGCACACCCGGAATTTCTGATCCCGGTTTTTTACTGGTGAGGGAATGTATAAAAAATAATATCCCTGTTGAATGTCTTCCCGGTGCTACAGCATTTGTTCCCGCGCTGGTTCAATCGGGCATACCTTCCAATCGTTTTGTATTTGAAGGTTTTTTACCACTTAAAAAAGGCAGGCAAACTTTAATAAAACAACTTACGGAGGAAGAGCGAACCATCATATTATATGAGTCTCCCCACCGCCTGCTAAAAACTTTATTGGAATTGGCTGTCGCCTTCGGGCCCGAAAGGCAGGCAGCCGTATGCAGGGAGCTTACCAAAATATATGAAGAGACCCGCAAGGGCACTTTGCAGGAATTAGCTGCCCATTACGAAAAGCACCCGCCCAAAGGAGAAATAGTGATTGTAATAGCGGGAAAATAAAAAAACCACCCTTATCAGGATGGTTTCTTTATATGTAAAGGCTTAGAAGATAATTATTTCTTCTTAGTTTCCATTTTAGTTTCAGTCTTAGTTTCAGTCTTCATCTTAGTAGTATCAGCCATAGCTGGTTTAGTAGTATCTGGAGCAGGAGCAGCAGCAGGAGCTGGGGCAGCAGCAGGAGCAGGAGCAGCAGCTGTGTCAGTTTTTGGTGCATCACCGTTACCACCACCGCAAGAAGCGATGAAAAGACTCATTGAAAGAGCGAAGATTCCGAATTTTACGAATTTCATAATATTTTTATTTTTGGATGGTTAATACACTTTATACCCAAAACAAAAGAAGGTAACCCTTGCAAAAAGAAAAAACTTATAAAACGCCTATATATTTATTTTTTTACTCCAA
>CAIYVS010000238.1 GCA_903929655.1 uncultured Bacteroidota bacterium
ACCCGGTGGATACGGAAGATAATGCAGTGATAAAACAAGGGATATCATGTTTGCAGTTTTATGAAGAGCCGGGTATAGAACATTCTAAGAATATAGGCATATTTTCAGAGCAAAGAGGCTCTAAGAAAACTAAAGAAGCGAAATACGTACCTTTTGAATTGTTGTTTAATACGGGCCAGCAGTCTGTAATACCCGGGATGGCAGCTAACCAGCTATTTGTACCCTCAATTACCGAAAACTATTATTACCTTTTTTATAAGGAAATTAACCCACCCCCGCCGAAAAATTACTATTTATCAGAACACTTGTTTGTCTAGCTTGTTCATTATAAAGACCCTTTTAGGGTATCCGTTTATATAACTGTATAGTTGGCAAAATTGATTTAATGTAGTTTATGCTGCATACAATAAGTAATATCGTTTTATACTAAAATTATTTTTTATGCCCTTTAAAATGCTGGCCCGAAGTATAAATATATTTTGCTGCATAGCTTTTTTGCAAACCAATATACTATTTGCACAAACAACGCTGCCTGTTGTGGACACTGTGCATCTGAATATACAAGATGCGGAAAAAAGCTTTCTTACAAAGAACCTCCAGGTGCTGGCCCAGAAATATAACATAGATGCTACCAGGGCGCTCATTATCCAGGCCCGGCTCTACCCTAATCCTAATTTTAATGTGGCGCAAGGCGCTTATAACCCAACAACAGGAAAATGGTTCCAGACAGATTCAAACGGTGAAGAGGCCCTCCAGTTAACCCAGCTAATTGTTTTATCACGCAAAATAAAAAAACAGGTAAACATTGCCGAAACAAACTATAAGATAGCAGAAGACAATTTCTACGACCTGTTGCGGACATTAAAATTAAGCCTACACAGCACCTACTATAATATTTACTACCAGCAACGAACAGCAAAAGTATACAAAGAGGAAATTGATGCATTAAAGAAAATAGTTGCTGCCTACAAAGAGGTGGAGGATAAGGGCTACGTTTCAAGGTCTGAAATAGTTCAGGTTCAGGCACAGTTATATTCCTTGCAGAATGAATACCAGGTATTGAATGACAATATCAACGATCTGCAGAGCCAGTTGAGGTTATTATTACAGGTAGCACCCAATACCTACTTTTATCCGCTTGTTGATCCGGCAAGCGAAAAAGCCAATCCCCTTAGCTATAGTTTCCAGGCCATCCTGGATTCTGCCTATGCAAACCGTACTGACCTGATGATAGCCAAAGATAATATGCTTTTAAGCCAGCAAACCTATACCTATCAGAAAGCCTTGGCTATACCGGATATTACTTTGGGGGCGGGTTTTGACAGGCAAGGAAGCTATATCCAGAATTTTAATGCTGTCAGCCTGGGTTTTGATATACCTATTTTTAATCGCAACCAGGGAAATATAAAAAATGCAAGGGCATTGGTGGATTATAATAAAGTGAATTTGCAACTCACCCAGAAAACAGTTGACGAGCAGATATTTCGGGGTATACAGAAAGCAATAGACGCAGACAAGCTATATAAAGAAATTGATCCTTCCTTCGCAAACACTTTTGATACCCTGGCGACGAACATGATGCAGAACTATATGAAACGGAATGTAACCTTACTTACGTTTCTCACCTTTTACGACTCTTACAAACAAA
>CAIYVS010000239.1 GCA_903929655.1 uncultured Bacteroidota bacterium
ACCTGGATAATGAAGAGATAGCAAAACAATTGTACCAGTTTACCAATGGAGACCATACTATAGTAACATTTTACATCCCCGGCATCCATTGCAGTTCCTGCATGTGGTTATTGGAACATTTGCATAAACTGAATAATAATATTACTGAAAGCAGGCTGAACTATACAACCAAAGAGGTGACCATCCACTTTTCGAAGACTAAAATAAGCCTTAGGAAGATAACGGAATTGCTGGCTACAATAGGTTACGAACCCTATATAAGCCTGGACGAAGCCAATAAGAAAAAAACAAAAAGTTTTAACAGGCAAAGGATATACAAACTTGGGGTGGCGGGTTTTTGCTTCGGCAATATTATGATGATGAGTTTTCCTGAGTATCTATCGCACAATACAGGGATTGATCCCCAGTATGCTCACCTGTTCAGATATCTGAATTTGGGTCTTGCCTTGCCTGTATTTTTTTATAGTGCCAGCGAATTTTTTGTTACAGCATGGAAAGGTTTGCAGCAGAAAATGCTGAACATTGATGCGCCAATTGCTTTGGCTATCATCATAGCTTTTGTGCGCAGTATTTATGAAATTGCCTGGAATCATGGGGGTGGTTACCTGGATAGCATGAGCGGAATTGTATTTTTTATGCTTGTAGGCAGGGCAGTGCAGGAACGTACCTACAAGTCTATTTCTTTTCATCGTGATTATAAGTCTTATTTCCCGATCGCGGTGAATGTTGTTACTAAAGATGGCGTAGAAAGCAAAAATCTGCAAGACCTGAAAGAGAAAGACATTGTACAATTATATAATGACGATATTATACCTGCTGACTCCGTATTAATAAATGGGGATGCACGTATTGATTATAGCTTTGTAACTGGCGAAAGCGAACCTGTGAATATTAAGGCAGGCGATATGTTGTATGCCGGTGGCAAGCAAACCGGTGAGCAACTGACAATACAGATCATAAAGCCTGTGGCTGGTAGTTATCTTACTTCCCTATGGAACCATTACGCGTTCTCAAAAAATAAGATGAGCGACAACCAGGATAATAGTGTTATTCATTTGCTGAGCAAATACTTTACCTGGGTATTACTGAGTCTTGCGGCTATAACAGCCATTTACTGGGGTTTGAAAAATCCAGCTAATATCATTCCCAGCGTTACGGCTATGCTGATAGTTGCCTGCCCCTGTGCCTTATTACTTTCTGCAACTTATACAAATGGCAACCTCCTGCGTATATTCAGTAATAATGGACTCTATCTACGTGATGCTTCTGTAATAGAACAGCTTAGTAATATTGATCATATTGTTTTCGAGAAAACCGGTACACTTACAGAAGGGACTAATCTATATGAGATATCGGGTCATCTTTTAACTGATGAGGAGAAAAGCTGGGTATATAGTGTTGCTATCTCAAGTAAACATCCATATAGCAAATCCCTGGTTGCATGCCTGGGCAACTGGCCCAGGGTAAATGTTTCTGGTTGGAAAGAAACTCCCGGTAAAGGCCTTGATGCACTTGTTAATAATAACAGGATATTAATCGGTTCAGGAAGTTTTATAGGTCTTTCAAAGGAAAAAATAAACACTGATAAGACTGCAGTTTACGTACGGATCAATGATAAGATCAGTTCATTCAGGTTAAGGACTAATTTCAGGGACTCTATTCCGCAAATGATCCCCGTACTAGGTAATAAATACCCATTGTCCCTTCTTTCAGGAGATAATAATAATCAGGAGCCAATTTTGAGGGACCTGTTTGGGAGAAGAAGTGAGCTTTTATTTCAACAAAAACCTATCGACAAACTGTTATTCATTGAAAAGCTTCAGGAACAGGGTAAGCATGTGGCTATGATAGGGGATGGCCTGAATGATGCCGGTGCGCTGCAACAAAGCAATGTAGGTATTACCCTGGCAGATGATATAAATAATTTCACACCGTCCTGTGATGCTATTTTAAATGCAGATAAATTTCCTAAACTGCCTGAGCTCTTGAAGCTTGCCAGGGCATCTAAATATATTATTAACTCCAGTTTTGTTGTTTCTATTCTGTATAACCTCGTTGGGCTTTGGTTTGCCATGCAAGGGATATTGAACCCGATGGTAGCGGCGATATTGATGCCATGCAGTACTATCACTATAGTACTTATTTCAAGCGGCGTTAGCAGCATAATCGGCAAGTCTTATGGCTTATCTCTCCGGACAATTGATTGATAATTTAAATAAGATGACCATAATCATCTTTTGGTGTGAGGCACATCATAGTTCAGCGGGCATCATATAAATAATTTTGAACCATTGGAACCATTTATTTAAACACAAGTATCTATGAGCGTACTTTTTTTATTAGTGATCGTAAGTATTGCCGTTGCAGGCACATTTCTTTTCGCATTTATATGGAGCGTGAGGACTAATCAATATGAAGATTCAAAAGGTGCTGCAATGAGAATGCTATACGACGATGAAATACAAAAAAACCTATATAATAAATAATCATTAAAGACAAATCAGAACATGAGTAATTCTTCACAAATTGACCAGGCTGCTGCTAATGCCCAGGTACTTGACAAATTCTATTACGATAACAAGATCGTAAAATGGTTTGCCTATGCAACCATTCTCTGGGGCCTTGTTGGTATGCTGGTAGGTTTGCTGGCAGCTACCCAGCTTGTTTTTCCCGCAATGAACCTCAATTTGGCACAAACCAGTTTCGGAAGGGTAAGGCCATTGCATACCAACGCAGTGATCTTTGCCTTTGTTGGCAATGGTATGTTCATGGGCATTTATTATTCTTTACAGCGGCTTTGTAAAGCGCGCATGTTTAGTGATAAACTGAGCAGGATACATTTTTGGGGCTGGCAACTTATTATAGTTCTTGCTGCTGTTACTTTGCTGTCGGGCTATACCTCAGGTAAAGAATATGCGGAGTTAGAATGGCCTATTGATATCCTGATTGCCATTATTTGGGTTGTCTTTGGATGGAAC
Organism: uncultured Bacteroidota bacterium; assembly: GCA_903929655.1. Classification (GTDB taxonomy): domain Bacteria; phylum Bacteroidota; class Bacteroidia; order Chitinophagales; family Chitinophagaceae; genus JABDGU01. The sequence goes on from CAIYVS010000239.1 coordinate 2,979, forward strand.
ATGTTTGGCACCATTCTGAAGCGCCGCGAACGCCATTTGTATGTAGCCATCTGGTTCTACATTGCAACATTCGTAACTGTGGCAATGCTGCACATTGTCAACTCAGTAGAACTTCCTTATAGTTGGATGAAATCATATTCATGGTATGCCGGTGTACAAGATGCATTAGTGCAATGGTGGTATGGACACAACGCGGTGGCTTTCTTCTTAACAACCCCATATTTGGGGCTAATGTATTATTTCTTGCCAAAAGCTGCAAATCGTCCTGTCTATTCTTACCGTCTTTCGGTTATCCACTTCTGGGCTCTGATATTTTTATATATCTGGGCCGGCCCACACCACCTCTTGTACACCGCATTACCTGATTGGGCACAGTCGCTTGGCACTGTGTTCTCCATCATGTTGATTGCTCCATCATGGGGAGGTATGCTGAATGGTTTGCTCACACTGCGTGGGGCTTGGGATAAAGTGCGCGAGGATGTGGTGTTGAAATTTTTAGTGGTTGCGGTAACTGCCTATGGTATGGCCACTTTTGAAGGCCCGATGCTAAGCCTTAAAAATGTAAATGCCATAAGCCACTTTACAGACTGGACTATTGCACACGTACACGTTGGCGCACTTGGCTGGAATGGCTTTATGACATTTGGTGTATTGTACTGGATCATCCCGAGGATATTTAAAACAAATCTTTATTCTATAAAACTTGCCAACTGGCATTTCTGGATAGGTACACTGGGTATTATATTTTATGTCGTGCCTATGTATTGGGCAGGATTTATGCAGAGCCTTGCATGGAAAGAGTTTACTCCCGAAGGGCAATTAAAGTACCAGTTTCTTGAAACTGTAACACAGATGCGTCCTTTTTATGCAATGCGTGCAGTGGGTGGTAGTTTGTTCCTCTTAGGCGCTATTATGATGACTTATAATCTCATCAAAACCATAGCCTCTGGCGTAGCGGTTAATGATGAGGCTGCTGAAGCTGCTCCTTTAACCAAGATATATGTAGAACACGGTAAGCCTTACTGGCATAGGTGGATAGAACGCCGCCCTGTACAAATGCTGGTATTTAGCCTTATTGTTGTTGCTATCGGCGGCTTGATTGAAATCGTTCCCACATTCCTTGTTAAATCTAATATTCCGACCATCAGCAGTGTGAAACCATACACACCACTTGAATTGCAGGGCCGTGATATTTACATACGTGAAGGTTGCTATAATTGCCACAGCCAGATGATACGTCCTTTCAGAAGTGAAGTAGCGCGTTATGGCGAATACTCAAAAGCAGGTGAGTTTGTTTATGATCATCCTTTCCAGTGGGGAAGTAAACGTACCGGCCCCGATTTGGCTAGAATTGGAGGTAAATACCCTGATAGCTGGCATTTTAATCACATGTACGAACCTGTCAGCATGTCACCGGGATCTATTATGCCAAATTACCCATGGTTATACGAAAACGAACTGGATACTGCTATTACGCCAGCTAAGATCAGGGCAATGCAAACACTTGGGGTTCCATATGCGCCCGGCTACGACCAACTTGCTAATGCCGATCTTATGAAACAAGCCAACGGCATTAGTGCTAACCTGCAAAAAGATAATATTAAGGTAAAAAGTACTAAAGAAATAGTAGCCCTGATAGCTTATCTGCAAAGAGTAGGTACGGATATTAAACTGCAACAAAAAACAGCTTCTGTTAACTAAAACTTATAAACTTTTTAGAAAATGAAATTCATAAATTATCTCGAAAAGATCACAGGAGTGGGTGTATTTCCGCTCACCTCCCTGATCATATTCTTCTTGTTTTTTACGGCTCTGACTATATGGGCTTTGAAGGTCAACAAAAAATATATAAGCGAGATGGAAAACATTCCTTTCTCCGAAACAGAAAAGAATTATAACTAAAAAACACTTGCATAAGATGTGCACAAATATTAACAGATCATTTCCATTAATAGCTGCTTCCCTGCTGCTCCCATCGCTTGTATATGCAGCAAACACTGCGGTAGCCACTACTGCGGTAAAAGAAAGCTCCACAAGTCCTATGTATATTGGCTTGGTATCATTGATAATCATTTTATTGTTTGTGATAGGTGGCGCTGCATTTGTTTTACGCCAGCTTGCTATTGTATACCGTGATAAAATGAGAGCTGATAGAAGTAAAGGTAATATCGTAAAAACAATATTATTGCTATTGGCTTTCAGTGTCCCTGCTTTTCATGCTTTTGCTGCAGATGCAGCAGCAAAAGGAGCAACGACTGCTGCTCCGTCTTCCGACTTTATCAGTGGTATCCCAAGTAGTGATTTTTATATTTTGATGGGTATTCTCATTCTTGAAGTATTGGTTGTGATTGCTCAAATGGCTATCATGAGAACTTTGATAAATGCTATTAGCAATAAACCTGAACTGAGTGTTGAAGCTAAGAAGAAAGTAACCAGCAGGTTCTGGGACCGATTTAATAGTTCAGTATCGGTAGAAAAGGAAAAAGATGTATTGCTTGATCACAATTATGACGGTATCCAGGAGCTTGATAATATTTTACCTCCCTGGTGGAAATATGGTTTCTATCTTACTATCGTAGTTGCGATTATTTATTTATACCGTTACCAGATTGCCCACACAGCACCCAACCCGCAGGAAGAATATGAAGCTGAAATGGTACAGGCAAAAGCAGACAAAGATGCCTACCTGGCAATGAGTGCCAATAATATAGATGAGACCAGTGTAACACTCCTGACTGATGCTGCGAGCCTGGCCGCCGGCAAAACTGTTTTTGAAACTATATGTTTTGCATGTCACGCTAAAGATGGCGGCGGTGGTGTAGGCCCTAATCTTACAGACGATTACTGGTTGCATGGCGGAGGTATAAAGGACGTGTTTAAAACTATCAAATACGGCTATGCGGATAAAGGCATGAAGAGTTGGAAAGACGATTTTTCACCAAAGCAAATACAGCAGATTGCGAGTTATGTAAAATCACTGCATGGTACGCATCCGGCTGCACCAAAAGACAAACAAGGCGAATTATATATTGAAGCGGGGCAATCTGCTGGCAAGTCAGTTGATAGTACTAAAGCGAAGGATACTGTTAGTGCCGGCAAGGTTACCCTAAAGTAATCCTGAAATAACGTATAGACATGAGTGCCATTAATGAACCAAAGACATCCTTCAGGGATAAAATAGCTACAGTTGATAAAGAGGGAAAACGGGTATGGGTGTTTCCTCATCAGCCAAAGGGGAAACTATATACAGCAAGAACCTGGCTTACTATAGTCTATCTCTTTGTGTTTTTTACTTTGCCGTTCATTAAAATGCATGGGCAACCCTTGTTTTTAATAAATGTGCTGCAACGCAGATTCATTTTATTCGGGCAGATATTCTGGCCGCAGGACTTCTTCATTTTTGGTTTGGGCATGGTGGTGTTCATTGTGTTCATTGCTCTGTTTACCGTTGTGTTTGGGCGTATTTTTTGTGGCTGGGCTTGTCCGCAAACCATATTTATGGAAATGGTGTTCCGAAGGATAGAATACTGGATAGAAGGAGATGGTGCTCAGCAAAAACTCCTGGCAA
>CAIYVS010000240.1 GCA_903929655.1 uncultured Bacteroidota bacterium
CACCCGAATGTGAGCATACAGATGAATATTTGGCTATCCACCACCCATTGAATGTTAGTAGAAGTACTGTACCGTTTAACAATGGCAAGTTGAATATATATGGTGGATCTTGGGTATATCCGGAGAATATCACTTTGAAGGTTGATTCTATATGCGGGACAGTAGATACACTCTGCGGAGACATGAATGTCACAATTGTAAGAAACCAGGTTCAGGGTGAAGACAGTTGCAGTTTTACTGTAAAGGGGGTTGTTCATCCTAATTATGGCTGGATCTGCGAAAGCTTTGCATGGCACATTGGCGGTTCAATTATAAATCATGTTGGCACAAATATCGATTCTGTTACAGTACATATTACAAATTCCACTGCCACCACAATTATGGTAGATGTACTTCTGCAGGATAGTTTCGGGCATGAGTGCAATATTGTAAAACAAATGCAACTGTCATGTAACAACCCTCCATGCGATTCCAATGTTATAAGCAGCATAACAGTAGGTACTGCAATTCCCCAGGCCGATCATAGTTGCTATCTTGTTGTCACTGCTACAGCTGGTCTTGCATATGGCTGGACAGTAACTGGCTGGACCACTGTATCGAGTATTTCCGGCATTCAATATATTCCTACATCTAACACTACGGGCTACCTGTACGAAAATCTGGCAAATCTGGGATTTGATATTGTTACTATTACCATGCACCTGGTAGATAGTAACGGCAATATCTTCGATATTACCAAAACCGTTGCCATCACATGTAATGATGGGGATGCAAGTATTTTTGTGCAGCCCTGCTCTGCAAATGAAATTGTGAACGTGGTAGCAAGCCCTGCGTTCCCGGGTGGTGGGTCAGACTGTAATCTGAATATTTCGGCTTCGGTTAACCTGGGATATGGCTGGTCGGTAACCGGTTGGACATGGCAAGGGCCTACTACACAAAACACAACTACTACGAGTACAAGCGATACCTATTGGTTGGGCTCAATGTACAATATGACTGCCACTATAATTACAATAACAGTTCATTTAATTGATATAAATGGCAATCCATGCGATATAACTAAGTCAGTTGTCATAAGCTGCAATAGCGGCAGTGGCATTGTAATGAAACATCCGGGCGGAAATAATGTTACGGTTAATCATGGCATTGTAAACGTGCAGGCTATTCAGCCTGTCATACGTATATATCCTAATCCTACAGATGGTGCAATAAACATATCGTCCACGCTGCATGATATCAATAATGTGGAGGTATTTGACCTGAGTGGTAAAATACTGGAATCTTACAGATTTGATCACGTGAATGAAGCGCATATTTCAATTGAAGCGTACGCTGCCGGTACTTACATACTGAAAGTGAACAACTATTTGAAGCAGATCGTGAATAAAATAAGATAATGTAATAGCAGATATATTATACCGGCATTGCTTTTCTATAAAGTAGTGCCGGTTTTTTTTGAATAATACAAACATTATCCTGCAAAAAACGGAAGAAAGTGGGAAAATCAATTTCCAGCATTCAAATCAATCTAATCAAGTGCAAAGAACTAATAAAAACACAAATTCTTCATTCTAAACTCCAATTACGGTATAATGACTATTTTTGTCCAAAAGCAGCAATACATTGAGAATACATACCCAGGGCCTGGTGAAAAAGTACGGGACGAGGACGGTAGTAAATAATGTTTCATTTGATGTGAACCAGGGGGAAATTGTGGGTCTGCTGGGTCCTAATGGGGCCGGCAAGACTACTTCTTTCTATATGGTGGTGGGCCTGGTGAAGCCGGACGAGGGGGATGTTTTCCTGGATGAGGAGAATATAACCAAACTGCCCATGTACAAACGGGCAAAGCTAGGTATTGGCTACCTGCCGCAGGAGGCATCTGTGTTTCGCAAACTGAGTGTGGAAGATAATATTGCTGCTGTGCTGGAGATGACCAAGCTGACGAGGGGTGAACAAAAGGATAAATTAGAATTGCTACTGGAGGAATTTCATTTGCAGCATGTGCGTAAAAGCAATGGGGATGTATTGAGCGGTGGTGAGCGCAGGCGTACAGAAATAGCCAGGGCATTGGCGGTGGACCCTAAGTTCATATTGCTGGATGAACCGTTTGCGGGTATTGACCCTATAGCCGTGGAGGATATACAAGCTATAGTTGCCAAACTAAAATACAGGAATATAGGGATATTGATAACCGACCATAATGTGGCCAGTTGCAAAAATTTTTCTTTAAAGCCCTGCAATTTTAGTTTCCTCCGGAGGCGTTACTTTATTTTTGTACTCGTGATAATGAAAACTATGCC
>CAIYVS010000241.1 GCA_903929655.1 uncultured Bacteroidota bacterium
ATGGGTTGTATCAGTGCCTGCTGTTCAATTCTGGATAACACTAATGACTGGGTTATATTATACCGTCCCTTTATGGCAGAACGGAGAGGATATCACCAGGTAAAAACCTCACATGGCAAATTTTCGCCATGCACCGCAAATCTATAGCAGGGAATTGATATTACAAAATATCATTTTATGTTTTAGTAGAGCTGTGCCATCAGTAAACCTGAAATGGGGGTATCGGCGTCAGCAAAAGGGAAACTGTATTGCTGTTCGATCTTTCCGGCAACTTCCCTGAATTTATTTTTCTTACCGGCAGTGATACAAAGCCGGGCAAACAGGCGCCAGTTAAAGTCGTATTCATGGGCGCAGTGTTCCAGTTTGTTTACCAGTAAACCGGCTTCTGTCTTGCATACTTTCATAAAACCTCGTAAGTATTTAACCTTCGTATTGTTGTTTGTACGTGATGTAAAATTGTGTCATCCTCCGGAACGCGTCTTCTTCAGTTAGATCTGAATTGGCGCAAAGGAATCCGATCATATTAAAATAATCAAATAAGGGTGCTGCGGTTAACCCTGTGCAAACGACACGTGCACTTTTATGATTTGATGCTTCTTCAAATGCAGCCTTAATGGTTTTAAAGCTCTTAGTTGTACCGTCTTCGTTTGTAGCTAAGCGTGCATACCTGGGGTCAAGCCCCATATTAATTACATGAAAGGACATATTATTTTTTTGAGATCGGCAGTTGTTTACAGGGTCGGTACTAATGAAATGTTTTACAATTTCAATAGTCGGTAATTGTACAGACCTGATCGAAACGAATTAGTGAGCAGATATGATGAGACTAGATGAATTAGGTTAGTCTCATTGAATTTAACCAGCCTTATTAAAATTGCTTAGCGGTGATCAGTCTAGCAGTACTGATAATAGCTCATCATCCCAGGTTACTTCTGTAATGAAGTATCCCAGTCTATTGATATGATGATAGCCCGGTATGATAGTGCTGATACTATTTGAGTCGACAAGTGTCCAGACGGATCGTTTATTATTCTCCCGCACTTTATGTACGTGATCTAGTTCTTCTCCATAGGTCTCGAACATCCGTACATTTAACCGGGTGTTGCAATATGGATTCAGTATGGGCCTGTATTTGTTTAACCAGTCATGGAATGTCATATGTTCTTCTTTCTCAGATGCTATACAATTGGTACATTTTTAGCACTTATTTTACGCTTTTCATCTGCAAGTTGCTGATTTTATCGGAAAGACCGAACAAAAAGTGTGGAATGAATGCTACCACTTGCTATACCATTGGTGCATTTATATCATTATTTATTTTTCTTTCCTGCTCTCTTTCGTAATTCTGCCAATTCTTCACTATTTATTTTCAGTTGTTTGACAACCAGGTCAGCGATCAGCATTTGTTCTTCTAATTTATCTTTTAGGTCGAACAATCTACTATTGGTATTGGCTTGTAATATTTGAAGTTTGCGTCTTTCTTCTAATAGTCCGGCTTCTGTTATTTCGTTTTTTGCTTTCACATTCGCTTGATCTAATACTTCAATTATTGTTTTGCTTTTAATTTTTTTTGAGATCGGCATTCAGGAGATCGTATCCCATAGAACAAAGAGGGCCATAAAGAGAGAAGAGAGAAAGAACAGTAAGAGAGTAGCAACAGTTAATGAGTTGGGAAAGCTGTTGTATGCAGTTGCACAGTTCATCGCATCCGAACTGTCAAGTGTCTTTAGTTCTATCATAGAGTTAGCTGTTCTTCCAACTAGAGTATCCTGGGGAATTAAGATACTGTTTCAAAACCGACCGCAAGTGGCGTCCCCTTAGCTATTTTATTGTACAATCCCATGGGCCATTCATGTTTACCATCAGGGCGTATGTCTATCTTTTTATTTTCAAACAACAGATAATATCCGCTGGCTTTTTCGTCTGCTATTTGGTTAGTCAGATCAAGGTTTTCATATTCATTGAGAAAACCCATGGAATTGTTATCAGGGTCGAAATGTTCTATTGTCTCTATTGGAATTCTGTGTACTTTGATCATTGTTTTGTGTTTATTTTTTTTAAATCGGCATTCAGGAAAACGTCTCCCATAGAACGAACAAACTCATAAAGAGAGAAGAGAGAAAGAACAGTAAGAGA
>CAIYVS010000242.1 GCA_903929655.1 uncultured Bacteroidota bacterium
ATGGCTAACAGTTTTAGGAAGAGAACGTTCTTTTATTCTTTGCAAGGCTTTGTTAACTGCAAAACTTAGTTCATAATCATCTATTGGCTTGAGTACGTACCCGGATGCTGAAAATTTTATGGCCTCAATGGCAAACTGGGAATAGGCGGAAACAAGTATAACTTCAAAATCGATAGTGGAAAAAAGCCTTAAAATATCTATGCCACTTTTTTCGGGCATAGAAATGTCAAGAAATAAAATATCCACCTGGGAGGTGTGCAATATTTCAAGCCCTTTTCTCCAATCGGTGATTTTATCCAGAATCTGAAAATTGGGGAAAAGCAGATTCAACCTTTCGGAAAGTACTTCGATGCTCTTAGCTTCATCGTCAATTATTAAGCATCTGATATCAGGCATTGTATTTCACATTTTTAATTGTTAATATCACTTTGGTTCCTGTTTCGGGCAATTTCTTATCAATGTATTCGAGCTTAATTTCCATTTTCTCATACTCTTTAAATATTTTGATCAGCTGCCCGATGAGTTTGGTACCGTACGAATCTTTGGGGTCTGCATTATTTCTATTGATCTCTTTCGACCTTTCCCTACCTACACCATTGTCTTCTATAACGCAAATAAGCTCATTAATATCTTCTCCCTGGTTAAATTTCAGTAAAAGAAACCCTTTATGTGCCTGATGAAATAAACCGTGATTTATTGCGTTTTCAACTATTGGTTGTAAAAGTAATGATGGAATTTTTATACTATGCAAAGGTATTTTATTATCAATATCTATCTTATAATCAAATTTCTCTTCAAACCTTGTTTTTTGTAATTCAATATAATTGCGAAGCATATCTATTTCCTCTGATAATATGGTGTAGCGGTTTTGTGAAGACTGCAGATAAGCTCTTAGTAAACGGGAAAACTTATTTATGTGAACGTAAGCGTCATCAAATCTTTTTTTATTTATAAAATACTGCGCAGCACTTAATGTATTAAAAATGAAGTGAGGATTTATTTGAGCATAAACGGCCCGGAGTTCCAATTCTGTTAAAGCCCGCTTTTTCTCATTACTACGGGCTACAAAATAGCGAGTGAGGACTACTACAATAAATAATACCCCCAATATTATCACTACCGTTAATATCCAAAAAATATATAACCAGGTATGGGTTTGCCACCAGTGAGGTATGATATACAAAACAAACTGCCTTTCTGTACTTTTCCATGTTTCATCCTTAATGAAGCATTTAATATCGTAACAAACATCCGGCTTCAGGCCCCCGGTCAATATTTCACCGGAAGAATTTTGTTCCCAATCGGAACTATACGATGAAATAAAATAATAAAACTGCCTGTTATTATTAGCCAGAAAATTAATTGATTCAATATAAATGCTTTGTACTTTTTGAGATATCCTGATGGTATCAGAATGGGTAATGGGGGCTTGAAAAGGTATATTTAATACCAGAGAAATAAAGTTATCATCGTCAGGGTTTATATAGTCTCCATAGTTTAACAAATCATTGATGTGAAGTGTATACAGACCTTTATCTGAACTAATAATTATGTCGCCAAATTTATTTACGACAAAATCATTCACCCGGTTATAACAGTACTTTTTTATGTTAGGTACTATTCTGAAATGGCTTACAGACAAGGGACCATTGATATGAGCATATGCTATCCCGAATTTTCCGGCCACAAGTAATACATTTTTATAAATTGCCAGATGCGTAAAAACGGAATCCA
>CAIYVS010000243.1 GCA_903929655.1 uncultured Bacteroidota bacterium
AATCAGGAAAGTTATCATATTTATCATTACGTACTAAATGGAAAATTGAAGGATAAAACTTTCAAAATAATGATTAGCGGTACTAGTGGAAGTCTTTCTATCAAAGAGATATATTATGACAATCAATTGGTATGTGTAGCTCAAGGATATATCTACCCGGAAGTATTATATATGATTGAGCCCGTAATTTCGTCTGAGACCATGAACCCGCTTCTATGGCTATCTTTCAGTAGTTTATTTTAAAAAAAATCCGAATAAAGAATATTCGGATTTAAAATTTTTTGGAGCCTTTAATAATTATTCTGGGGTAACTGCTTTATTTGCACCTAACATCAACAAATCACTGGCAACTACTTCCGTTATATAATGTTTCACTCCCTGCTTATCGGTATAATTACGATTGACTAACTTGCCTTCAATAGCCACTTCCTTTCCTTTGCTAAGATATTTTTCTACGATTTCTGCTAGCTTACCCCAGGCAACAACATGGTGCCATTGGGTTTCAGTAACTTTTTCTCCTTCGGAATTGTGATAACTTTCGTTGGTAGCAACAGAAAATTGCGCCAATTTTTTACCTGTCTCAGTGGTTTTTACTTCAGGCGCCTGTCCCAAATTTCCTATGAGCTGCACCTTGTTTTTCATTGCATACATAATGAATATTTTTACAATTAATGATGACTGATTAAACCAGTTATTTCCTTACAAATATTTAGACTAACTATCTTCCTAATCGGTAAGTAATCAATTATATCCGATTATAAACGGTTATAAGTAATTAATGATATGAGGTAAGTCTCATTAATAAGAGGCATTTTTATTGTTGAATCTGTATATTTAACTACAGCATTTCAATATAAAAAATACATCATGCAAAAAATCCTTTTATTCTGCGGATTGATTCTATCACTCTCTGCATTTACACAAAAAGCAACCATTACATCCAACAAGACCACTGTATTAAATTCGGTGGAGAAGCACCAAGATGAATTAATAAAAATTAGTGATCAAATATGGGGCTTTGCAGAAATTGCCATGCGCGAACATAAATCAGCCAAACTATTGGCTGATTATGCAGAAGCACAGGGTTTTAAAGTTACTAGAGCAGTAGCAGGTATTCCCACTGCATTCATTGCAGAATATGGTTCAGGTAAACCCATCATCGGAATCCTGGGAGAATTTGATGCATTACCCGGACTTTCACAAAAAGCACAACCAAATAAAGAAGCATTACTAACAGGTGCTCCTGGACATGGTTGCGGACATAATATGTTTGGCACTGCTAGTCTTGGTGCCGCTGTATCTATCAAGGAACTTATTGCAGCGGGCAAGTTAAAAGGCACCATTCGTTTCTATGGCACTCCAGCAGAAGAAGATCTTGCCGGAAAAGTATGGATGGCTAAGGAAGGTTTGTTTAATGACCTCGATGTTTGTCTCGACTGGCATCCTGATTTTGAAAACAAAGCAAATATGCAAAGCTCTCAAGCCATTACAGATTATACTATTTCATTTAAAGGAAAATCAGCACACGCAGCAGCAGATCCTTGGAATGGAAGAAGTGCCTTGGATGCCGCAGAATTTTTTGCGCAAGGTATCAACTATATGCGTGAACATGTAAAACCTAGTGTTCGTATGCATTATGTGTTTACAAAAGCTGGCAAAGTACCCAATGTAATTCCTGACGAAGCAGCAGTGTGGCTTTGGATAAGAGATAGTAAACGAAGTGGTGTTGTTGAAGTTGCTGAACGAATGAAAGATATTGCTAAAGGTGCCGCATTGAT
>CAIYVS010000244.1 GCA_903929655.1 uncultured Bacteroidota bacterium
CAAATTGCGGATGTTCTTATGATCCATCAGGTGATAATACATTTATATCTGAAAACCTCTTTAATAATGATAATCTTGTTGAGCTAGCGATAAGTTATATTACAACCTCCACTCCTTACCAAAGTACTTTAGTTATATTCAATGAGGTTGGAATTATTATAGACAGTATTAGTAATGCACAGGGTATAAGTGTACATGATGTTGGGAACAACACATTTAAAGCAATTGTGGGTGTTTATTCAGGAGGGTATTCTGTTTATTCTTTACCTGGAACAATACCTTGTAGTATATGTGGAGGCGGATTAGGCGTTGCAAAACTTACAAATAATAGCAATGGAGGAGACTTAGCTAACCCAATACCCAATCCAAATAGTGGTGTAGTTAAACTTGGATATACACTGCCATTGGGAGTTACCCAAGGAACCATCACAGTTTATAATACTAATGGACAGGCTATAAAGACTTATCAGGTTACAAACACCTTTGAGTATATAATCATTGATAATGCTGAGCTCCCATCCGGTATTTATTACTATACGCTTACTGCAAGTAATATGCTGCCTACTGTTAAAAAAATGGTTGTGATTAAATAATATAACCGGCAATGCAATTTTTCAGCAACATACAGGACGAAATCATAGCCAGGATAAATGAATCAACATCAAGCATAAAAATAGCTGTGACTTGGTTTACTAACCATGATATATTTAATGCATTACTAAAAAAGTTTCAAAGTCCGTCGTATCAGCTTGACCTTATTGTATTAAATGATAGAATAAATAATAAAAACGAAGGCGTTAACTTTCAGAAACTAATCGACCTTAATGGTAATTTCTATTATTCTAGCATTGAAAATATGGTACATCATAAATTTTGTATCATAGATGATAAGACAATTATCACGGGTTCATATAATTGGACTTACTGTGCAGAGAATAACAACTGGGAAAACATTATTATTTCAGATGATATTGAAATAGTGAAAGCTTATATCCAAGAATTTGAGAAGATTGTACAACATCATGAAAAAGTTGAAAATGTTTCGTTAGTAAAGAGAGTTGTTGATAAAGGAATTGATTCAAAGGAATATTTGATAACAGACTATAACTGTCAAGCTTTACAAGAAACGCGAAGAGACGATAATTTAACTGCCGCTAAACTTTATACAGAAAGTCTGATATTAAATAATGAACAAGAGGATATCAAAACAGAGAGAACAGTAATTATCAATAAAATATACTGTCAACGATTCGAAACGTGCCCATTTGAAATAGGTATTGTATATTTTACAGGGTATCATATAGAGATTCCTGCATTTTCAAAACTATCCCAAGAGATTTTAAAGAAAGGGCTGACCAACCCCGTGAACTTTCTGGTATCCAAAATAGATATTCAGATAAAGAATTACAATATCGTTGTAAAAACATGCCGGATAGAGTTAGGTACTCCAAATTCAAGGAGAGATATACATTGTCCGATAGGTACTCAAAAATTATATTGCACTCTTACGGTAAGCCCAAACGGAATCTTGACTATTTTTTTGGAGGAGGTAACAGGTGATAAAAGAAGAAACGTCGGTACGTGGAACTTAAAAGAACTCCTAAAACTGACCTGAAAAATGCGTTCAGTTATATTAAGAGGTATAATTCATTGGTGGCAGTAAATTTAAAAGGCAGGTGGTTAGCCTGCCTCTATATTTAATTAAGCTGCTTTCGAAATAGTCATATCAGGAGACCAATCCTCTCGTTTAAAGTGAGGTTCAAACCCTAGACAAGATTGCAATTCCCGCTTCATAATAGCCTCAATTATATCCTCATTTCCTTTGATGGTAGCAATGCTATCATGTATAGGAATGAGGGGCAAATCAGGCCTATTCAAGGCTATTGCAGGGCATATTTTGTAGTACATTATGTAGCTTTCTATGCGTTGCAAAAGGATGGGTAAATTCCTGGCTTCTACCTTTTTAATATATGCCAATACCTCATAAATGAATGGGAAGAGCTCCTTGAAAACTCTCTTGGCATCGTTCATATAACGGTTATCAGTAAATAACACCGCAAATACCATAGGTTTTACTTCGTCATTCGAAGCATATTCCAAACCAAGCCTTTCTTTAAGTAACGTCCGAAAATTATCATAAAATCTACCAAAGGCTACAATTTCCCTAAACCTATTAACCTCATCCCTAGCACTCTCATTATCTTGCAGGTTTTTCAGACACTTAATGAGAGTAGTGCGGTGGTTGGTATCCTTAAAGATAGAATCAATGTCTAAGTAGGGTATTTCTGTACTCTTAAATGCTCCTGTATTGTCCCAGAAGCTAACGTTTAACAGTATTGTGAGCAATGTGGGTTGACTATTAGACAAATCGACGGCTGTAACTGGCTGCCCATTTATTGTGATAAACTGTCTCAATTTCTTTGGGCAGTTTGTAATAGCCGAGTGTAGTCTATAAACATTGTCATCCGCATGAAGGTTAAATCTGCCCTCTTGTATCTTATTAATGTTTCGCTGCCCTGCTATATATTGTGTGTGCGGGTTTTTAAGGATATGTGAACCATCATACTTTGGCTTCTTGTCCCATCTGTTTTTATCCGTCGCTTTGTATTGATACTCACCGTTGTTAAATGCAATGGCACCATCTACATCTATTTTAATTATACTCGGCTTAAACCATCTTGCAATATGCAAAAAGTGCGATGGCACACCTGCCTGTTTCTGCTTTTGGGAATGCGCAATTAAAGGGAGTTTACTTTTCCCCTTTGCTGCTGTTATAGAATAGTCGTTACGCTCACACCAATCGTCTAGTTTTTGAATGAGGTTACCGTTGGTTACAGGTATTTCTATTAACACTGCTCGGTACTTTTCACAGAATCTATAGCCCTTTGACCTAATACCTAGGACATAGCTATCATTAGTTTCTAATACACCAAGTTTGATCAAACACTTGATATAATCTTTGTAATTGTGTACCCACGATTTTAAGATA
>CAIYVS010000245.1 GCA_903929655.1 uncultured Bacteroidota bacterium
GTCCTAGCGCGATCTTTATGACGGCAAGATCGAACGAACCCGTCTGCTCGTATAATATGACGAAGCCCAACAGCATTAACAGCGCTCCGAACGCGGTAACCAGAAACGCCTTATCCGCCTTCAATACGTACGATTTTTCTATAAAGAAGCCAAATCAGCAAATACTGCTAACGCGGATGACTTGCAAACTTTAAATAATAATCAATTTTCATCTTTTCAAAGTATTAAATTCATGAACACACTCGAAGTAACAGAAGACATTTTAACTACATCATTTACCAGTCACGAAAATGATCTGGGCCATTTCCTCGGAGATTTCACAAATACAATCTCTTCACAAAATCTGGCTCAAATTAAAGACCCAACTAAACTGGATGAACTTGATTTAAGAGAAATAGATGTACTTGTAAAGCGTAAACACTTATTCCAGGTCATTTACTGGGTTAAAAATAATTTACTCGTTAAATCAATCGACTCAAAAAGAAAATCTTATATAACTACCCTAAACATCCTCTTAAATGATGGTGACTCCCTGAAAATAAACTTGATTTAAATAAAGGAAAACAAACAACAAACAAGACAAACAAGACAAACAAACATAATTAAACTAAGCGCAAACAAACAACAGACGAGACAAACAAACATTAAACGAGACTAAGCAAACAAACACAACTAATACAAGGAGCACAAACTAACACAACTTGTATAAGCTGAACAGGCAACAAACAACAAGCGGGAATAAACAAACACTGGCAAACAATCAACTGGGTAAAAATGAACAAATGCAGGAAACTTAGCTCATAGCTAAGCTTTTTGCATTTAATTCATGCTTATACTATTATAGAACTAAAATGAGACTATTGGAAGAAAAGAATTTTTACAGAACCAAGAAGAATGGTAATGCCAATAATTGCTGCTAAAAAGTAACTTATATAATCGTATTTTTTTTCAGACATGTTTACCATAGTGTTCTCTTACGGAAACAAAAGTAATAGCCTTGGCCTTAAAAAACAATTATTTTATTGATTATTAGCAAACTATGAATTTTTTAGAATGAGTACAGTTGATATATTTTATAAATTTAACTTCGATAAACTAAAATAGTATAATAAAATTATATTTATAGTGTAGCGTACTTATTGATATATGCTGCCGCTTCTTTTGGGGTAAGCACAGCAAAATTGCGGTATCTGTCATGTACATCTCTTATCTCGGTCAGGGCTATCACTACCACATCCTTATTTTCCCACTTATTCAGGCTTTCTATTACAGTTGCCAGGCAGCCCTTTTTATAAGCTATTTGGCCTATCACATGCACCAGCGTATTGCGCACCCTGGCAGTTTTATCAAACTGCAACTCCTGCAACATCGGTAAAATATCCTGTGGGTGTGTTCTGCCACGCAATTCTATGCCATGACATATCTCTCTGCGTATCTCCTTATCCTCATGGTGCAGGTATTTTCTGGCCCATTTTAAAACAGGTCCCGGATTCTTCTCACCCATTTTTTTCACAGAACCTATCACGGCATTGCGCACCGCATGGTGTGCATCAAATAAAGCAGCATCAAAAAAATGGGCTACAATTTCAAAATCCCATTTGCCTATTTCCCCTGCAGCATTAATGCAGCTTTGTCTTACCAGGCAATCTGCATCACCCAGCAACATATTCAGCATGCTTATGATAGCTTGCCTTAACTCAATGTGCTCCTTGTATATTTTGCCAATGGCCAGATAAGCATTCTTTCTTATATAAGTATCAGCATCAGAGCAATAGCTTAAAGTCTTTTTAAGCCCTTTTTTCTGCAACTCTCTGCAAATATCATCCTGTATTTGTAGGGCCACAGCTGCTCTTTCCTCCTTCCCCAGATCGTAGAACCCCATTTTACTTCCGCAATATTCTTATTTCAACCCTCCTGTTTTTGTTTTGGTCAGCCTCGGTTTTTTCATCCACAACGATCTTTTTGGTCGCCCCGAAGCCAGCAAAGCTCAACCTGCCCCTATCAATGCCTTTTGCTAGCAGGTAATCATATATCTCCTTTGCCCTGTTCGATGATAGCATGGCCTTCTTTGTTTCAAAATCAAAGCCATCCAGGAAATGCCCACCTTCTGCCAAAGCAGAATTCTTGAATCTTATTTGTTCCTCAGTTTCGCAACATATATGTCCCTCAATACTGATCATCAGGCTGGGGTGCGATTTCATGATCTCGTACAGTTTATCCAGCTCCGGTTTCGATTCTTCAGTCACATGATGGCTGCCGGGCAGGAAATAAATATTGTCCAGCACCAGCGTTTCATTCGTATTTAACTGGCTGATGTCTTTCATGTCATGCCCCGTAATGATAAGCACCTTCCGGTCTTCAGCCTTGCCGGCCCTGTCAGTTTCACCAGGGTGTTCTATTTCACCCTTACCAATGCAAACCTGGATACTTCCTTTTTTTATTCCCTTACTTAGCAGGTACTTTTTTACATTATTGGCACGTTCCTGCGATAGTGGCAGGTTATATGCAGGTCCGCCCACATAATCCGCAAAACCCAGTATCGTGATGTGCATGCCTGCATGGCTAAGGTCCTTGCTCATCGCATCTATTTTTTGTCGTGCTGCATCATCCAGGTCCTTTATCTTATATCCAAAATATACAGCAGTAGTGTCTGCCGCCTTCAATTGGTATGAAACCATGAGTGTCAGTGATATCAATACAGTTACAATGCTCCGCATATGCTTATGTTTAGTTTTAATGTTTTTTTATTTTTCAAGAATCCTTATTTCCACCCTCCTGTTTGCATTAGCATCCTCTTCCGTTTCTTCCTCCGCAACAATAGGTTTGCTCCTGCCGAAACCCACATACTTCAGCCGATTGGCACTAATGCCCCTTTCCACCAGGTAAATATAAACCTGTTTTGCTCGGTTCAGCGACAGGTGATTGTCATTATTATCAATATCCAGCGCATCATCATAATCCCTGATGCAGCACACATGCCCCTCTATCTGTATTTTCATCGTCGGGTTCGCCTTCAGCGCCTCATACAGCTTCTCCAGCGCCGGTTTCGACTCCATAGTAATGGCATGGCGCTGTGGCAGAAAATAAAGATTCCTTATCCTCATCGTTTCTCCCTCATTATAAGCAGCAATATCATTCACATTAGCCTTTGCTGCTGTGGAGGGCCTTGTCACACTTGGCGGCGCTATCGTTTTGGGTGGCACCACAACCGCTTTCTGCACCATTTTTTTAGCTGTGGGCTTTTCCTTCCTCACAATTGCGATATTCACCTTACGGTCGCTGGGGTAGCCAACAAAGCCCCTGGGATGCTCATTTCTTTCCACTTCGCCCTTACCAATGCATATCTTTATATTCTCCTTCCTGAAATTGTAACCCAGCAGGTAATCTTCCACATTCCTCGCCCTTTCCTCTGATAATTTTTGATTATGCCCCTCCGGTCCCAGGTAATCAGCATAACCGATGATCATAATATTGCTCCCCGGAATCAGCTTATCAAGATATATCAGCGAGTCTATCCTGTTTTGCGCCCTTTTGTTCAGGCTTCCTATATTCAGGTCAAAATAAACAGAAAAAGTATCATTGGCAGATTTAGCCGCAGTCTGGGCATTAAGGGGGGCTAAGAGAAATAAACAACATATTATGGTGAGTAATAATCTTGACATATAACATGAATGCGGCGAAAGATACAAATTAATTTATCTGAATCAGGATTGAGATGTAAGAATTGGCTGGCATTTTTATATCCGGGATAAAATGCCTCTTTCATCCTTAAATACATTCCCTGCAAAATCTCAGCACTACCCATTTATACGACTATTCTAAAAAACCTGTGAAACATGCAAGTAGTTTCTACTAGCGTGTAAGGTTTTAATTCAGGGATATTCGCATCTTTATGCTTTCAAATAACTACTTATTATGCTCACTGTAAATGACGTTCGTTTTAAAATACTGGACATTTGCAATGAATATCATACAGAAAACCCTTCCATACATGTTCCAAGTTTAATATTTGATTTAAATTCTACAAAAGAAGAACTTATACCCCACTTGGAGACTTTGCATAGTGAGGGTGTTATTACATTCTCCGACCCCATAAATGACACCTTTTCTTTAATATGAAAGTGCATAAAAGAAAACTGAATACAGAATTCATATTTTAGATATCGTAAAACATCCCTGCGTAGGCAATGTCATTAAGTTAAGGAAAAAGCCTGAAAGGCTGATATGGTTATAGCAAAATATAGAGTAGAAAACAGGAGAACCCTGAAAGGGTGACATTATTCAAATACAACACAAATCCTTAACTTAATGACATTGCCCGTATAGGTCAGGAGCGTTCTATTATCTTAAAGTATATGAACCTGTTTTTTTTCGCCTTCCTGGCAACTGCTTTCTTAGTTGCGGCTTTTTTTATAATACTTTAGCCCAAATGATTTACGCTAAATTTAGATGTCCATTGGCATTACAACTCGCGCCATATCCACAAAAAAAA
>CAIYVS010000246.1 GCA_903929655.1 uncultured Bacteroidota bacterium
CCTGCGTTTTAAAAGTGAGTGCGGATTCTACAAGTTGAGAAACCAATGCTGAATGGTCCTTTTTAAAAGTGGCTGAAAATAAATTTGGGATGGTATTTTTTAAAAATGGACCAGCTCCGTATAATTCCATCAACTCAATACCCTTTAAACGATTCGATTTTTTCTCTTCTGAATCGGCTATCGCTGATGAATGAACCAAGCCAAACTTCAAAAGCATTTCCGGAAAAATTTCCTCGAATGCAAGCGTTATGTAGCCACCCATACTATGCCCAATCATGATACATTTTGAAATGCTTTCTTCATTAAGAATAGAGGCAATCACATTTGCATAATCAAGAATTGAAATAGACAATCCTGACTCTTTATTTAAGTTATCGGGCTGAATTATTTCAGACAAACCAGACCCCGGCAAGTCTGGAACTATCAAGAGGCAATGATTTTGTAAAAAGGCAATTTGTCTATCCCAGATATGACTCTCTTCTCCGAATCCATGAATTAGAACTACAGGTTCACCTTTTCCTACTACTCGATAAGATATTTTTTTCTGAAAATATTGGAAAGACTTTTGCATGTTTAAAATAGTTGCTTTTGTTTTAATACCAGGAAAATATTCCAACCTATTAATAATAATGCTAAAAATGAAATCGATTTATACAACCAATCTCCATATCGGGTATAGAAAGTCAACACTTCAGAAGTTGGGATAGAATATTTAAAACTGGTAGGTTGATTCCAACCTTTGGTTTCTAGAATATTTCCTTTTTCATCAATTACTGCAGAAATGCCAGTATTCGCCGAACGAGCAACCCATCTTCTATTTTCAATAGCACGTAAACGTGCGTATTGTAAATGCTGTTTATGTCCCGGCGTATTTCCCCACCATCCATCATTTGTTAGAATCGTTAAGATATTGGCGCCTTTTGCTACATAAGAAGAGACGTATTCTCCGTAAACACTTTCATAACAAATAATGGGTGCAGCGAAGTATGGATTATTATCAGAATGAAATACAGAGGAAGTTGTAGATCTACCATAGCCCCCAGTACTGCCCCCAAATTTTTCAAATATAGGCCCCATGAATTTTAAAAAAGTAGGTAAAGATTCAACTCCAGGAACCAATTTGCTTTTATTATAAAATTGAAGCGTTTGATTTGATTTGATTAAAATAGCTGCATTGAAGGCATCTACATAAGTGCCATCTTCTCTCTTGCTCGAAGTAGCAGTAGCATCTGAACTTGAATATGATTTCAAGGTTTCAATACCCGATATTAAACTAATCTCAGGATGCCTATTTACAAATTCAAAAACAGGTTGATAAAGAGCGTATTGCATTCGATCATGATTGCCGTGAAGGTATTTGTGGTATGTGCAGTATGTATATCAATGGACGTGCTCATGGCCCCTGGCACCAAACCACTACCTGCCAGTTGCATATGCGCGAGTATAAAGATGGCGATACTATTGTCGTAGAACCATGGCGTGCCAATTCATTCCCGGTAATAAAGGATTTGGTAGTTGATCGTGCGGCTTTCGACCGTATTATACAAGCTGGAGGATATGTTTCGGTAAACACAGGTAACGCTGTGGATGCCAATTCTTTGCCTATCGAAAAGCAGAAAGCGGATGAATCATTTGCGGCAGCCTCATGTATCGGTTGCGGTGCATGTGTGGCAGCTTGTCCCAATGCCTCAGCCATGCTCTTTGTTTCCGCAAAAGTATCTCACCTGGCATTATTGCCTCAGGGAGACCCCGAGCGTAAGATTCGTGCCATGAGCATGGTAGACCAGATGGACAAAGAAGGTTTTGGCTCCTGCACCAACATCGGTGCCTGCGAAGCAGAATGCCCTAAAGGGATATCTCTTGAAAATATTGCACGCCTCAACAGGGAATACCTTGGTGCAGTATTCTCCAGCAGCAAACAGGAAGCATAATATTTTATATAAATTTATTATAAAAGGCTGCCCAACAAAAGCAGCCTTTTCTTATTTTGCGTTATGTTCAGGAAAATAGTTTTCATTTTATTTATCACTATCTGCTCTTTCAATTCCTATGCTCAGACAGATAGCAGCCATATGCGCATCAGCCTCCTCACCTGCGGAACAGGGGAAGAGATATGGGAAAGTTTCGGCCATACAGGCGTTCGTATTATAGACAGTGCAAAGCACATGGATATAGTCTATAATTACGGCACATTTGATGGTTACGACAAAGATTTCGAGATTAAATTCATGCGTGGCAGGTTGCTTTATTACGTTTCCATACAAACCTATCCTGAATTTATGGAGGAATATGTGCAAGCAAGACGTAAGGTAGAAGAGCAGGTATTGTTAATAGGCCCCAAAGAAAAACACCAGATAGATTCTTTCCTGAGATGGAACGCAGAACCCGCTAACAGGTATTACAAATACGATTTCTATTATGATAATTGTGCCACCCGTATCAGGGATATCTTCCCCGATATGCTCGGTAAAGATTTTAAATTCGGGTCGGGGCTGACATCCGGCAAGCACATATCTTTCCGGAATATCACAGATCAGTACTTATGTCGCAGACATTGGGAAAGGTTTGGAATTGATATTTTGTTAGGTAGTAAAGTAGACAAGATCATGACAGATAAAGACATCATGTTCCTGCCCGATTTTTTAAGAGACGGCCTTGCGGGTGCCACAGTAAACGGCAACAAAGTCGCATCCGCCACACGCGAAATCCTGCCCCCAACCCCTCCGCAACCTACGGAAACCAACCAGCCATTTATACTCTCCTGCATACTGGCATTGTTAACTATTCTGGGTCTTTCAGTTCCCAAACTCAGGGTTTTAGGAAAGATCATGAGTTTTCTCCTATTGTTCATTACAGGCTTATTAGGCTGGCTTATCCTTATTATGTGGTTAGGCACAGACCACAAAGCCTGTGGCGACAATTACAATATCTTTTGGGCTTTACCCACTAATCTCATTTTAACTTTTGCCATACAAAAAGGCAAAACCCGTTATGCAAGTATTGCAATTACTTTCCTGGTACTTTCTTTATTATTACACCTGTTTAAAGTGCAGGGCAGCTCC
>CAIYVS010000247.1 GCA_903929655.1 uncultured Bacteroidota bacterium
CTCTTTTTCATCTCTGCCCATACCATGCGGAAATGTCCCCACTCTTCTGTAACAATAGGAGATAAAGCATTTACAATATCCTCCCTATCCGGGTAAAGTTGTATGAGTGATATGCAATGCGTTGCAGCCTTCTGCTCGCAAAAAGCATGATCTGTCAATATCTCCTCCAGCGAAACAGATGCCAGGTCTGTCCATCTCGGATCTGTGGGCATTTTTAAGCCCAGTATTGAATTGTCTGCGGTACTCATTATATCTTAAACGATTTCAATCTCGGATTCTCTTTTATATTACCGGTACGTTTTATCACACCCCAGCTTTGCAATTCACCTTTTATAGCCCTGCGTATAGACTTAAAAAGCACATACAGCATAAGCCACCTGTATGCCAGCCTCTGTGGTATCAGCCATACCAGTTTCCATGGTTTTTCATTTTCAAACATAAAGGCTACACATGCTACGATCATATCTACTATCATAAACAAACCGTAGTACTGCAATATCATCAGCGCATTTCCTGTAAGTAACCCTAATATCATAAACAGATCGGCCAAAGGAGCAACCATGGGTATCAGTATCTGGAAGATCAGGATATTGGGCAAAGCTATCCAGCCAAGTGTACCATAATTATGATTAAACAGTGCATCCCTGTTTTTCCAGAACGATTGCATGATGCCAAAAGTCCAGCGGAAACGCTGTTTTAAAAACATCTTAAGTGTTTCGGGTGCCTCAGTAAGCGCTATGGCCTTATTCTCATTTTTGATCGTGTATCCCGCCCTCAGAATCCGTATGGTCAGATCGCAATCTTCAGCAAAAGTATCACTCGTAAAACCACCGGCATCCTGTATAGCAGCTTTACGGAAAGCCCCTATAGCGCCGGGCACCACAGTAATGGCATTAATATAAGCAAATGCGTTCCTGTCAAAATTCTGGCTGGTGATATACTCTATGCTCTGCCATTTGGTAAGCATGTTCACTTCATTACCTACTTTCACATTTCCTGCTACTGCGCCTACTTTTTCATCCGCAAAATGTTTTACCAATAACCCTAGTGCATTGGGCAACAAATGCGTATCAGCATCTATGCATAGCACGATCTCGGCCCTTGTCTGTGCAATACCAAAATTTAATGCAGAAGCCTTGCCTCCATTTAGCTTTGTAAATACTTTTACACGTGGATGGTCCTTAAATACATCAGAGACCCTTTGATACGTTGCATCCTTGCTGCCATCATCTACAAATATGATATCAAAATCAGGATACTCACCCAGCAATAATTTATTAACAGATTTTACTGCATTCACTTCTTCATTGTAAGCAGGCACAATGATACTTACCAGCGGACTGCCTTCTAAATTTCCGCTCTTGCGCCTCTTTTCGTAAAAATATTCCCTGGTAGCAAAAATACCTAAGATCAATATCCGGCCTACCGACATTAATATGCAGATGATAAACAAATAGAAAAGGAAACGCCCGCCCCAGAATCCAAATTCAGCGGTGTAATAATTCAATTGTATCAGGTAATAGCCACTGCTTTTTGGCACAGTTGGCATCAATTGTTCTTTCGTTTCATTTACCAGCTCAGCAACAGTAGTAAAAGTGTCTCCTTTGCTTTTAAAATAATGTATGATCCTTGGCAAGGCTTCAACAGTAGCCTGCCGTCCGTTCTCTTCACCACCTGCGTCATGCAGCAGTATAATGCTGCCCTTGTCTTGCTGCGCTACAACCCTGGCGAATATAGAATCGGCACTAACACCCGGTTCCCAGTCATTCGGGTCTATGGATTCCCCAACAGTCAGGTAATTGTATTGTTTTGACAAAGCTACAGGCACTAATTCCTGCACCGTTTCCGGTTCTGCGTCTGCATTATAGGGAGCGCGGAATAAAACAGTTGAATGCCCTGTAATACATTCCAGCAACAAGCGTGTGGCACTTAGTTCCAAAATGGCTCTGTTCTTGGTCACTTCCGCCATGTTAGGATGAGTAAACGTGTGGCTGCCTATTTCATATCCTTCATTATATATCCTTTTAACAAGCGGGATATTATTTTCTGCATTAATGCCTATCATGAAGAAAACTGCCGGCACATTCTCCTTCTTTAAAATATCAAGTATCTGCGGCGTATATCTTGGGTCAGGACCATCATCAAACGAAAGGATTACCCTGTGTGGCTTTTGGCCATATTTCCTTACCACAAATTCAGAAGGCATTCTGAGATAGGTTTCCTCGCTCACTAATACTTCTGATGAATCGAGTTCTATTTTTATCAGGCCTGGCTTAGGCGAGCTCAATACATCCAGCACCTCGCCTTCGCCAATATAATCCACATCATTACTTTCCTTTACATATTTCAGGCTGTCGAAGCTGAATTTCTTCAAGCCATCCAGCGACAGGTCCTTATTATAGAAGGTCCATAGCCTGCTGTCTTCCGAGCCTAATCTCCACAACGAAACACCGGCAAGCTCATACTCTACTGCAAAACGCAGCGTATTAAAATTAGTAGCTGCATCCGTAAAATAAACCGAGTGTTCTATACCATTATCCAGGTATTTATAAGTAAGGTTATAAGTATCATTATCAAAATCCACAAGAGCATTTTGCTCAGATGCTATGCTGATAGCCTCTTCATAACTGCGGTCTGCCCCCTTGCCCCCTTGAGGCCAGTCATAGCCAAAGCCTGCAATGCATAAAACCAGTTTTTCAGTTGGTATTTTATCTACCGCATCATCTACTACAGCCTCTATCCATTTCTGCGAACTTATAGGCCCGGCCACACCATCTGTACTATGCTGGTCATAAGCCATCAAAAAGATGAAATCATTATACTTCGATAGCTCTTTAAGATTATAATCCTCATTAAAGGGCGACACATCCTGTGTCACCAGGAAATCCAGGGGATGTAATTTAGTATACAGCTCCCTCATAAACGCAATGAAATACTCATCCGAGTTTTCATCCAGTTCTTCAAAATCCACATTAATACCAGCGTAATGATTCTTTTGCAAAAACTGCGTTACCTGGTCTATCAGCGTGGCCCTTTTAGCAGGATCATGTAAAACACGGTGCAGTACCTCCCCGTTAAAACCATTATTACTGTAATTAGATAATACAGGCACCACCCTCACACCCGACGCCTTTATAAGGTCCACACCTCGCGGGTCCATATTGGTGATCGCAGTATCGCCCTTAGGGTCCAGGAATATCCACTCAGGCAGGAGCATATTTATTTTAGAAATATTATTCTTCAGCGAGAAATAGGCCTGGATATCCCATGCCACATAAAACGCAGCCCTTATGGGTGCCGGAAAAGGATGTAAACTGTCAGCCTTATATACCCGTTTCGTTTTGGTATTAATATATTTTCTAAAACCCTCATAATCCTCATTTATCTTGGTTTCCCGCATCAGGGCATGCTTATCAGGCTCCAGTATAGCCTTAAACAGCTCATTTTCCTGCTTTATTTGCGGCAAACCCGGCGTATAGGTCTTCCACAATGCAAGGCCAAGAATCATTAATAATAAGGCAAAAAAGAATAATACAACCCTTACCGACCATTTAAATCGCTGCCACCGGCTTGGGGACTGTGTTAAAAAAACCTGTTTTTGAGAATTAGGCATTGGGGATTGGCAAAAGTAAAGAAAATCTTTTGTCACCGGCTCACTTTCTCCCATTGGGCTTCTTTGCCACGCTCGTTTCTACTCCGGTAACTCTGTTCCCAATTCCCGGGAGCAGTATCCAAAGGGCACTGGTTCTATGCAGCAAAAAGCCCAATTATAAAATTGTCATGGAGAGCTCTGTCCAAGGGATTGTCGTGGAGGATTCTGTCGAAGGGATTGTCACCCTGAGCCTGTCGAAGGGATTGTCACCCTGAGCCTGTCGAAGGGATTGTCACCCTGAGCC
>CAIYVS010000248.1 GCA_903929655.1 uncultured Bacteroidota bacterium
AAAAGTTAAAAAGTATGATCACGCTGATCTTGAAAAAGACCTCAAAAGGGAGCCTGTAAGGATTCCACTGTTCAATTCGCCTTTTAGCGAGTGTGAGCCCAGCAATAACCGTCCGTATTCCGGATACAGAACCCATGAACTATGATACCCTTTAAAATCATATTTTCAATTTACTTGGCAGTCGCTTCAGTTCCGTTCATCCTTGCTTTTATTATGTGGATCCAACGGAAGCTAAATCCGCCGGTTGACTTAGGCGACAAAGCTGAGGCTATTTATAAAATTTACGGTGAAACTAATTTATAAAACTAAAAATCATGTCAAAAGTGATAATGTTTTCAAGGTACTTCCCGAAATCACATCCAAGATGCGGAGCTCCCACATACTTTGTAGAAAAGATTTGGTCAGCAATAAAAGAACCCTCCGGCAATCATTTTAACGTGCCTGATATTAACTTATGGGAGTATCTTAATTGTAAGCCGAAAAACCATACAATTCGCGCCGGACATAGATTTAAGGTTGGTGATAAATTCAGTCCCCGTGTATGGTCAGGGAAACCTTATCGTAGTAAACAAATTAAAATTGCTCCTGACATTACAGTCAAAAAGATATTTGATTTTGAAATGGACTTAAATGGTATTTACTCTATTAACGGCAAATACATACCACAACAGATGTATCCGGTAATTGCACAAAATGACGGATTAACAGAAATGGATATGCAGTTCTGGTTTATGCCAGATTATAAAAAGCCAAAGGAATTTAAAGGCCAATTAATTTGTTGGAACGAACATATAAATTACTAAAACTATGAAAATACTAACTTACTTAATCATTGCAGTAATCCTGTTTATTGTTTTTCTCTGGTATTTAAGAGAAAACAGAAAGGCTATCCAGACCAAAAAGTACCATGAGGCCTGCTACACTTCAAAATATTATTGGCTGCAGTCTCTGATGAGAGAAAAGCTAAAATCAATTGACCAGTATGAATTTATTAAAGACCAACTCTTGAAACTTGGTCAGATGGAATATAAGAATCCGGAAAAAACGCAAACACTCACTATGGAATTTGATAGAAAGTTATTAAAATGAAAAGAGAACAAAAATTCAGAGCGTGGACTAAAAAGAAGACGATGCAATATAATGTAGTCCCGTTTCAATGGGATTATGTCATTGATACAATGTGGCATAAGTGTATTGGATCAAATGGTCCGGGATTTTTAGGCAGCGGCGGAACTGAAGCTAAGTTTGAAGTAGGCGGATATGCCATTAATGAAGGAGACCTCATGCAATTCACCGGATTAAAAGACAAGAACGGGAAAGAGATATTTGAATCTGATATCGTTAAGATGAAAAACATAAAAGGCAGTAAATATAATAATATCAACTTTGCTGTCATTTATTTCATGGGTACTTTTCAGATGTTTCGTAATGATGAATTACCTCCATTGTCGTTTATCTATTTGGCAGTTCAATTGAAACAAAAAAGATTGATTACAAATGATTTACAAATATGTAAACACATTAAAATTATCGGAAACATCTACGAAAACCCAGAACTATTAAAATGACACTAACCCCCTATCACAAATCGCTTTTAAAGTCCGGCTCTTATGATCCGGAGATCGTTGCCCTTCGTTTATTCCTTCAGATAAAGGAAAACAACAAACAGGCTCTTGCCTTGCTTAAATCCGCAAGGATAACGAATTACACTCCCGATAATCTCCGGGCAATTGCAAAACAGTTAATTGAGGCGAAATGAAACTATTTCAGAGTAAATACAAATCCCGCATTAAGACCGCAATAGCATATCATCAAGCTATATTGAGTGAGATTGAAACTAAAAAGCGTTCAACAAGTCAAATCCGCAGTACAACAGAATATTGCAGCCTTGTGATTCAGGAAGGCGACCAATTGAGGATTATTCAAATATTAAAAACCCTATTATGAAAATAGTATATATAGCACATCCTATAAGTGGCGACGTATCAGGCAATTTACTGAGAATTTCAACCATTATCAGGCATATAAACCTAACTGAACCTGATATACTCCCATTCGCGCATTATGTGGTTGACTGTTATGCTTTAGACGATACGGTACCGGAAGAAAGAGAGCGCGGCATTAAGAATGATATTGCATTAATGCAGGCGAGCTTTATTGATGAAGTATGGCTTTACGGTGACAGGATAAGTAACGGAATGGTTCAGGAAATCATACTTGCTAACAAATTAGGCATTCCGATAATTTCCAAATCTGAAGGAACTAAATCATTCAAATACACATGAAATATTAAACCATGAAAAAATCAAATCTTTTATTAATCCTGATTATTCTCGCAGTTTTTGCAATTGTATTTACCTGTGTTTCCTGCCAGAAGGATGAAAAATACAATTGGAAGGTTAAGACTAAGGTAATCATTGTTCCTTCAGAATTATTTGGGGTCAATGCCGCTGTCACTCTTAACATTCCGGATTGCTACCAGGATAATATGACAAGAAAGGAAATGGACGCTTATGAATACGATCGGACCTTCAATGGGTTTATGCAGCTCGGTGATTCTGTCAGTAAGTTCTATTTTGTACGTGAAAACCTTGTGGATTCCGGAAATTACTACGTTGAGAGTTTTTGTCATGGAATACCGGTTTATTGCTGGAAATAATTTAAACTATGAAGAAAATATCAATATATATAAAAGCATGGATTATTATAATTGTATGTTTTATTGGTATGATTATCTGTCTTGTGGCTTTTAGTATGTTATTTTTTATGAATTAGATAGTGAGGAAATTTAAACCATTAAATAATCAATCCAATGAACCAGACAAAACTAATTAAGAAGCTGAAAGAGTTAGTGAAATGTTTAAAACAAACATATCCCGGCGGATTGGTATTTTGTGAATGGACTCTTGGTGAGAATATTACAAAACTTGAATCCGAAATATCCGCTTTGGAATCAGAACCAGAATTTTGTCCTATTTGCAAAAAGACATATTTAACAGATAGTGTATGCTTAACCTGTACACAAGCATTATGTACTCCTTTAAGCAAATCAGAACCAGAATTAAAAGATAGTGTATTAGATCATGTTCACACCTGGCATTTTATTGCAAGCCATGACTATCCTAAAACTGAAGGTAAGTATTGGGTAATGGATAACAAAGGCAATGTAGAACGCGTTTTTTGGAATAATTCTGGCTATCAAAATGAACCATATTGCTTTACGAATGGTCAAATAATTAATTCTGTTCAAATAGTCTGTTGGGTTGAATCAATCCTTCCCTCAATGCCAAAATTACAAAAAGCAATTGCATCACTGGAATCAGAACCAGAGACAAATAAGCATAATACCTGCGATGGATGTCAAATGTTTCAGGATTGTGGATGTATGCTTGATGTTTCTGTTTGTCCTGATTGCTGGGAACACGATATGTGGAATGCAAAAGAACCAGAGACAAAAACGGCTGAAGAGATGCTAAATGAATTTGTAATAAATGGAGTGGGAGTTTACGAGGGTATTCAATTAGTTACAAAAGATAGGGCATTAAAAATATTGCATAAATATGCCGGACAAGTCAGGAAGATAACAGATGAAGAAATTAAGGATTATTGTAAACAATTTAAACCAAAGTCTCAGCAAGTTAATTTGAGAGTAGCATTAGCTTGGATGCGTGACCAATACGAAAACAGATAATGGCTAAATTTAAAAAGAAAGGTGATAAAAATAATTATGATTTTTCAGATCAGAAATGTATCGGACGTGCATGCTGGTGTCCGGGAATGTTTAACCACTATGGGACTTCTATTAATGGTGCAAGGTCGAGTTCACACCAAACACCTGAGTGCATAAACAGGGCCTATCATGGATGTGATAAAAAAAGAAATCCATTTAAAGATGAATTAGAGACAGAAAGAAAACAAGAGGGATGGAAAAATGCGTGACCAATAT
>CAIYVS010000249.1 GCA_903929655.1 uncultured Bacteroidota bacterium
AGTTTGAGCAACCATCAGCCGTTTGCACTGTTACGCTATATACGCCCGGCCTCGATACCGTCATAGTAGGGTAGCTTTTTCATAACAGGCTCACCTTATCAAATTATATTAAAAATAAATCAAAAAATAATAAATTTTTATAATATAAATGGGCTTAAAAATTGGTTCATATTTTTTTCCTCAGGCACTTTTTCATCATGAAAAAACCTTTACCTTTGCACACCAAATTTTTTGGCGAGGTAGCTCAGATGGTTAGAGCGCAGGATTCATAACCCTGAGGTCACGGGTTCAACTCCCGTCTTCGCTACAAGTACAGAAGCCACTTGTATAAGTGGCTTCTCTCATTTAATAAAATTGGTATGTTTAATGCCTGCTAAGCTTCCTGTCTACAGCTCACTTATTTCCCGCATATTTGAAAAACACGATCTTCAAGAGGTCTGCTGTCACAACGTATGCCAGTATTATCAATCCGATGGCTATTACTTCCATAAAATGAGCAATACTCAAACCCAATGATGCAGCGAAAGGTGAAACAGGCAGCCATATTGTAATAATAAAAGCAACCATATTAGTTATCAGTAATGCCTTGCCCGGCTTGCTGTTTAAGAATGAGCGGCGGGTGCGCATGATGAAAAGGATAAATAATTCTGTAAGGACGGATTCTATAAACCAGCCTGTCTGGAAAGGCCCATCCTTGAACCCGAATGAATGATAAAGCACATAAAATGTAATAAAATCGAAAACAGAACTATGCAAGCCGAATACGATCATGAAATTCCTGATGAGGGACATATCCCATTTGCCGGGCTTCAATACGCGTTCTTCATCCACATTATCCGAGGCTATTGCCAGGTAAGGGAAGTCGGTAAGGAAATTAGTTAACAATATTTGTTTTGGCAACATGGGCAGGAAGGGCAACAAGAGGGACGCCCCCGCAACGCTGAACATATTGCCAAAGGTCGCCCCCGTATTGATGAAGATATATTTAAGAGAATTTACAAAGGTTTTGCGCCCTTCGTAAATACCATCTGCCAGCACCGAAAGGTCTTTTTCCAGCAAAACGAAGTCTGCAGCCTCTTTAGCAACATCTACCGCGTCATTTACAGAAATGCCGGTATCGGCGGCATGGATGGCAGCAACATCGTTGATGCCATCGCCCATATAAGCAACCACCATATTGTTTTTTTGGAGTGCCCGTATAATACGTTCTTTCTGGTAGGGTTCCACCTCTGCAAATACATCGGCTTCAGCCGCCTGAACTTTGAATGCTTCCGGCACCATATTATTCATGTCAGTGCCCGTTATTATTTTGGGTTCAGGAATACCTATTTTTTTTGCTGCATAAGCTGCTACATACCTGTTATCTCCGGTAATGATCTTTACCGATACGCTCAGTTTACGCAGCTTGTCTAATGTTTCATGAATGCCCTCTTTTAAAGGGTCTTCCAGTAAAATAAAACCCATGAAGATCATGTCTTTTTCATCATCACGGCTTGTTTTGTCAGCACTTAGTTCTTTATAAGCAATGCCAATGGCGCGAAAGCCGTTGCTGCAATAATCTGCAAAGTTTTTATTAATAATAGATTGATACTGGTCAATAGCACTTGCCTCTCCTTTTTCATTTAAGGTTTGGGAACATACTTCCAGTATATTACTTACCGCACCCTTGCTGATGAGATACTTTTTCCCGTCTTTATGCGCTACCTCGATGCTTAAGCGCTTGCGGATAAAATCATAGGGCACCTCGTCCAGCTTTTTGTAATCATCAGCTTGCAGGTTCATCTGTTTTAAAGCATCATCAATGGGATTGGTAAAACCATCCTGGAGACTTGAGTTAAGATAAGCATATAGCCTTGCCTGCTCATTAGGTTTGCCATTTATATCAACTATTTCTTTTACCTGGATGATGCCTTCTGTAATGGTACCCGTTTTGTCTGTGCATAATACATTTACCTCTCCAAAATTAAATATAGAAGAGAGCCTCTTTACGATCACTTTTTTCTTAAGCATTCTCTTTGCCCCGGCAGACATAGCAAAGGTCATAATGGCAGGTAAGAGCTCGGGTGCCATGCCAACAGCAATAGCAAGTGCAAATAATATGGAGTCGAATAATGGTTTTTTGAAATAGAGATTGATGCCTAAAATAACTATAGACAAAACGATCGTTATCTGCATCAGGAAGAACCCGAAATGTTTGATGCCTTTTTCAAAAGCAGATTCTTCATTTTTAAGCAGGCTATGCGCCATTGTGCCGAAAATAGTATTGCTTCCTGTGCTTACGACAAGTGCCTTCCCCTCACCACTAACCACATTAGTGCCCTGCCAGAGGCAATTCGTTTTTTCCGATATAGGTTTATCCTCGGGTATGCTTCCCGGTGTTTTTTCAACAGGAAAGGATTCCCCAGTGAGGCTGCTTTCATTTATATGCAGTTCATTTGCTTCTATCAGCCTGCAATCAGCAGGAATGACCCCACCTGCATTTAATACAAGCAGGTCTCCCGGAACAACTTCTTTTTGAATGATCTCGGTTTCTTTGCCCTCTCTTATTACCCTGCATTTCAGTTGTATCATTTTCTGCAACTGCTCCACAGCTTTGCCCGCATTCCACTCCTGCCAAAAACTTAAGAGACCGGTAGCCAGTAAAATGAAAAGGATAATTAGCGTATCAGTTGTCTGGCCCAACAATGCAGATAAAATATCGGCAACGACCAGAAGCAAAACAAGTGGGTTGCTAAACTGCCTTATGAAAAGTTGCAGATTTCTTCTGAAACGGGAAACAGTCTTTACCAGCTTATTTTGTTCAAGCAAATGAGCCTGTGCAACAGCATTACTCAGCCCGTTTTCTGAGGACTCCAGTTCTTTATAAAGCTCATCTGTAGATATAGCAGAAATTGGTCTTGGCATGGGGAGAATTTGACCTATGAAAATTAGTCAATTATCCCGGATTAATCCAATACAAAGAAGTATATATCCCGGCTATTTAAAAATTAGTCTTTAAAAGCTATCTCACTTTTTTTCAGGATCATCCTTTTTGTCCTCGTCGTGAGATTTCCTGAGCTCATAATCCAATACCGGGTCAATATTCATAGCCTCAGCAAGTTTTTGTTTCTCTATTAATTCATCATGATGTGCCTGTAAAAATGCCAGTTGTTTTTTGCCATATGATAAGCGGGTGATGACGACAAATAATACCGGAACAATAAATATGGCAAGTGAAGTTGCAGCCAGCATACCTCCAAAAACGGTAAACCCGATAGTGCGTCGTGCAACTGCTCCCGCGCCTTTAGCCAAAACAAGGGGCATAACACAAAGAATAAATGCCATTGAAGTCATTATAATGGGGCGCAAACGCAGGCGAACTGCTTCAATCGTAGCCCGGATCAATTCTTCTCCACCGTCTACTCGTTCTTTGGCAAACTCAACTATCAGTATCGCGTTTTTAGCAGCAAGCCCTATAAGCGTTATAAGGCCGATCTGCGCGTACACATTATTACTGAGGCTGGGAATA
Source organism: uncultured Bacteroidota bacterium (assembly GCA_903929655.1). Taxonomy (GTDB): domain Bacteria; phylum Bacteroidota; class Bacteroidia; order Chitinophagales; family Chitinophagaceae; genus JABDGU01. The sequence continues at coordinate 3,509 of CAIYVS010000249.1, forward strand.
AATGTAAGTGTAAGAATGGCGCCAAACGCACCTATCGGAACAGCAAATAATACGGAGAAGGGTACAGACCAGCTTTCGTATAGCGCAGCGAGAAAAAGAAATACAAACACAATAGACATCAGGAAGATATAAATGGTTTTAGAACCTGCCTGTAATTCTTCGTAGCTAAGGCCTGAAAATTCATAACCATATCCCTGGGGCAGTACACGGTCTGCAAGTTGTTTTAACGCTTCAAGAGCCTGGCCACTGCTATACCCCGGAGCTGGTACACCATCTACTTCAGCAGAACGGAAGATATTGAAGTGAGAAATCAATGGGGCAGTTTCAATAGGTTTGTATGAAATGAGTGTACTTAATGGCAACATCTGTGCGGAAGAATTGCGCACATAATATTTACCCATATCAGATATCATTTGTCTGAATGTAGTATCTGCCTGCACCATCACGTGGAAATTGCGATTGTATAATGTGAAATCATTTACATAATATCCACCCATATACGCCTGCATCGTTGTAAAGACATCAGATATAGATACTCCCAGTTTTTTACACTTTTCCCGATCAACTGTAAGGCTGTAACTTGGTGTGTGTGCGGAATAAAAGCTGAATGCATTACCAATGCCGGGGGTTTTATTCGCTTCAGCAACAAAATTTCTGACCACTTTCTCAAAGGCAACGACATTATCACTGGTTTCACGCTGCTGTATCTGGAAGGAGTATCCCGCAGTTTGACCAATACCCGGGATAGGAGGAGGAGGTATAACAACAATATTGGCCTGCTTGATGCCTGCCATCGCAAAAACGCTTCTGCAATTCTCCTATAATGCCCGGCACCTGTTCGCTTGGCTTGGTGCGTTCATCCCAGTCTTTAAGTTTACAGAAAATGGTTCCTCCATTCGATTTAGTTGAAAATGTAACCACGTTCAATCCGCCCAGGGCAGCAAAATGGTCAACACCCGGAGTTTCTCCAACTATTTTCATCAAGGAGTCCAATACATCAATGGAACGGGTGGTGGAAGATGCTTCAGGTAGCTCATAGGTTATGTATACGCGACCCTCATCTTCTGTGGGGATAAAGCCCGTTGGTTTTTGTTTAAATAACAATACTGTGCCAATACCAATACAAATAAGTAATACTATTACTAATTTTGAGGAAGCAATCCATCTCTTTACACCATTCGAATATTTGCCGGTTACCTTCTCAAACCAATTATTGAACCTGAAAAAGAATTTATTAAGACCCTTCGCCTTTTCGTCAATATGCATTGGTTTTAATAACAAAGTGCATAATGCAGGAGTTAGAGACAATGCAACAAAGGCAGAAATCATAACAGAAATTGCAATGGTAATCGCAAATTGCTGGTACAAGCGGCCCACGATACCCGGAATAAAACCTACGGGCACAAATACCGATGCAAGGATAAGCGCTATAGCCACAACCGGACCGGATATATCTTTCATGGCCTGGTAGGTAGCTTCTTTGGCAGACATACCTTGTTTGTCAATATAATGCTGCACGGCTTCTACCACAATAATAGCATCATCCACTACAATACCAATAGCGAGCACAAAGCCAAACATCGTAAGGGTATTGATCGTAAAACCTAGAGGTATGAAAAATATAAAAGTACCAATGATGGATACAGGGATAGCAAGAATTGGAATAAGTGTGGCACGCCAGTTTTGAAGAAAGAGAAAAACAACCAATGCTACCAGTGCCAAAGCTTCCAGCAAAGTGATAATTACCTCATGCATGGAAACTTTCACAACAGTGATCGACTCGAAAGGTACTTTGTAGTCAATATCCTTAGGGAACGTTTTCTTCATTTGTTCCATAGCTTCTTATCTGCTGGTTTACCAGGCCCCCGGAAGCAATGCGCTCAAAACAGCCGATGGGGTTTATGCAGCTATGGAACAAATGAAGAAAACGTTCCCTAAGGATATTGACTACAAAGTACCTTTCGAGTCGATCACTGTTGTG
>CAIYVS010000250.1 GCA_903929655.1 uncultured Bacteroidota bacterium
GTATCTGAAGGAGAAAACTGCAGGAATGCTTTCTTTATTACGTTAATCGTCATACTATCATTGGCAGTACATTTTGCCAATGGAGAAGTTACAGTTAAAGTAAGATGCACAGTACTTAGACCTGAAAATATAGGAGCCAAAGTATTAGGATAATCCAATCCGCTACCAGGAGCCCAGCTATAGGTATATGCATATGGCGGAGTAACAATTGGGGCTAAATGAACGGTGTCTCCTGAACATATTTGCCTGTAAATACCTGCAATTACAGTAGGCACCGGTTCGGTTGTGATTTTAAAGCTATTGACACTGTCTCGGCAGCCAGGATATGTACCGGTAACTACATAAGTTTGAATGCTTACTCCACCAGGAGTAATAACCGGAGCCAATGAACCAGGACTGCTTACACCTGCAACTGGAGTCCAACTGTAGAAATAAGCCGGATCACCCAATGCCTTCACTTGTACTGTTTTACCAAAACATATTGCGGTATCCCCATTAAATACCCTGAATCCCTGTAACACATGCAAATGGAATGTATCATAAGCAGCGCAGGCCGCACTTCCACCTGCAGTGACCGTAATGATATAAGTAAATGTAGCAGTTCCGGAAGGAGGACTTACAACAGGATTAACAACCGTATCACTACTCAAACCCGTATTAGGCTGCCACAATACCGAATAATTATTGGTGGTTGTAACATTCACAAATAAAGGTAAAGAATTATTAACGCAGGTGGTAGTATCAGCTATGCTCACACTTATAGGCTGTATTACCGTGACCGTGACTGTATCTTTATTCTTACAGATTGCGTTCGTTATACCCGACGTGACGACGTATTGTGTGGTAAGCGTTGGCGTCGCAACAGGATTATTACATGTAGTACAAGTCAAAGTACTTAAAGGAGACCCACCCGGCAATACCGTCCATGTAAAATTACCACCACCTACGGCAAGTAAATTCGCTGACTTGCTGAGACATATTGTGGTATCGTTAAGAATGGTTGTAGCAGGCCATATATAAATGGGTATCGTAAAGGTCTGTGAGAACAAAATTCCCGGAGGCCTGCAAGTTGAGTCATTTACAGTTACAGTAAATATTTTATACCCCGTATCAAAAACCGTTGGCCACCATGAAAAACAACCGGTGACAGTATCTGTTTGTTGATTTGAATAGGTAACAACAGAACCTGGCATGACGGTAGTAGAGTTATCATTGACAACTAATATACCGGCAGTATCCGAAGTATTTCCCTGGAAGCAAAAACTGAAAGGAGTTGCAGCACAAGCCTGTATCGTACCATTAGACATAGTACAATTATTAAGAGTCGCAGTAGTCACATCTACACCTGGTTGAGTAATGGTACAGCTTAATACAATTACCTGTATATCCCTCATTACACTACCTATTTTAATACCGTTCCTCCACTCATCAACACGCACCGTAATAACTGCTCTTTGTGTGCCACTAGGGGTAAATGTCATCAGACCATTCGAGGAATTTATAGTAAAAGTATTATTGGTCTGCAGAGGATTATCGGTCAAATTAAACGCAGGTGTTGCAGAAACCCATGCGATCGAACTGCTACCCGTACAATTACCGGAATTCGTCAATGGTTGTATCATGGTAAATACCATCGAATCATTATTGATATCATAGGCTCCGTTATTGTAAGTATAAGGTACTCCATCACATATATATGGAACCGGTTTTACAGAAAAGAAAGGTGAGGTATCTCCTTGCGCATCATCATTATCCAATGTAGCCTCCGTATACAGGGTTTGCCCACCAGGGTTCGTCAGGTTTGTTATTGCAGAGTTTCTTGCACTTTGATATACGGCAAAGGTCCAGTGGTTACATCGCGAGGGCAAGGTAACATTTACCGTATACCACCATTCCCGGTATCCCGGAATAGCACTGCTGGAATTTCCACAAGTGGTTTGGACACCCGGACAGTTTCTTGCTACTTCCGTACCATTAGCCACACCCGGAGGTATAAGCGTAGTCACTTTCGTCATGCTTACTGAGTTAGAGTAAGATGTACAACCTGTATTATTGTAACACAAAGTCACAGACGAAGCTTCCTGGATACCAACACAGTCACGATAAAACTTGTAGAATATCTGGTAGGTTGAATCATGCAGCCACTGAAAGAGCAATTCAGCACCAGCACAGTGAGAAGCTTGAGCTTTCGGGGCAGCCGTAAACAACAAACTCACAGACAACAAAAGGAAATAAGTAAATTTCTTCATTTTATTAATTAGGTTTAAGCACTACAAACAAATATAACCAATGTAAAGGACAAAAACTACAAATATGACATTATTTTATGCATAGTCTTTTTGGACACTGATCTTCTAATAAGACATATTACTTTTCTGTTTGGTTGGAAAATTTCCAGAATTTTTTTGAACTTTCTGCCAAATCATTCATATTTAATTCTTTCATGCATTTAAAATGTCCTTTCGGGCATTTAGAATAGCCTATTTTACTGCATGGATGGCAATTAAGCTTAACGTTTTCCATTAATATTGAAGAGGGTGCAACCCGCTCATTTAAATTATTATATCCATAATATGGAAACATCCCCATGCTCGGGCTGGTATTACCCCATAGTGAAATGACCGGTTTCTGAAAGGCAGCAGCTATATGCATTAAACCAGTATCATTGCTCACCACCACCTTCGCATGCTTTACCAATTCCGCCGACTCATTAAGGCTGAATTTTCCGCAGGAATTGTAAATTTTTACACGATTATGTTCCGCAATCAATTCACCTGCTTCTTTATCTTCCGGCCCGCCAATTAATATCAGGGGGAAAGGTACCAGTTCACAGAATTTCCTCCATTGCTCAACAGGAAGCTTTTTCAGCTGTCGTTTTACATATTGACAAACAAATAAAAGATTCAGTAGAATGTCCTAGCTTAGAAAAAGGCAATAAAAGAAACTAATGTACTTCAGTGATCTTTGAATAGGAAATAAAGTACTAACAATTGACTTGAGCTGTTGCCCTGCTCTATTACAACAAGCCTGGTCTAGGTCTAAAC
>CAIYVS010000251.1 GCA_903929655.1 uncultured Bacteroidota bacterium
ACTTTGCTGCTGTCGCGGGTATGTTCTTCTACCCATTTTTCGTGCTTGGTATTGGGCTGGTCGGGAGAGCTGAATAATTCTATGTGGATACCGGACAAGGGCATACCAAGTTCAGCCAATTTATCACGAACTGAAAGTATCATTTCTTCCGGGCCGCAAATAAATGCTTCATCGGTATGGGCAATATCTATAAGGTCATGTTTGCAGAATTCAGCACATTTTGCGGCAGAGATGCGGCCATTGAAAAGGTCTGTGTCCATCTGCTCGCGGCTGAGTATATGGAATACAGAAAAACGCTGCATATAAGTGTTTTTCAATGCCTCAATGGCTTCGCGGAAAATGATGGAATTGCGGTTGCGGTTGCCGTAAATGAGAGTTACATTGCTTTGGGGTTCATCTTCCAGAACTGTTTTCATGATGCTCATTACGGGTGTAATACCGGAGCCTGCTGCTATGAAAAGATAATTCCTTTGTGTTTTATCTGATGGTTTTGGCGAGAATTTTCCTAAAGGAGGCATCACATCTACCAGGTCTCCTTTTTTCAAAGCTTCATTTGCGAAGCCCGAAAATTTGCCGCCTTCTACTTTTTTGATGGCTACACGAAGTTCTTTTTCTTTAGGGCTTACGCAGATAGAATAGGAGCGGCGGATCTCGGCCCCATCCATATGTTTACGGAAGGTAAGGTACTGGCCGGGAGCAAAGCGGAAAGTTTCCCACAGTTCTTCGGGCACATCTAAAGCAACGGATACACAATCGGAGGTTTCAGGACGTACATCTTTAACCCTTAACTCATAAAACCTTGGCGCGGACATGAAAAATATTTATCTGTTCAATTTTTGAGGCTGCAAAGGTATGAAAAAGCGCTTAAAATCTATAATATAATATTTATTAAATATACAATAATGCCGGCTGGTGTTTAGCCCAGCATTTTATCCAGTTCTTCCTTTCTGAGCAAAGTAAATACCCTTTTACCATCAGGGGTGTATTCAGGTTGGGTGCAGGCAAAAAGTTCATCTATCAGGGCTTGCTGACCCTCGGCCTGGCGGATGGCATGTTTATTACGGGAAAGGCGGCGGGCCATATTGATGAGTAAGGTGTCTGACCTTTTGCTGATCGCATCGGGAGATTCATGTTTCAGCTGGTCCAGAACTTCGTCCAGTACATTTTTTTCTTCGCCGGGAGGTAATTCGGAGGGCACGCCATTTACTACAAATGTGTTTTGGCCAAAAGGAGCAATGTCGAAACCAATACGCGAGAGCTCGGGCAGGATACCTGAAAGCAGGATGGCATCCTGTGGTGACAATTCGTAAGATGTGGGGAACAATGATTGCTGGGAGGGGGCTGTGCCTGTGTTCCATTCTTCCAGCATGCGTTCGTACCATATTCTTTCCTGTGCCCTGCGGATATGAATGAGCATGAGGCCGGATTTTACGGTAGTAAGCAACATGGCGTCCTGCACCAGGATAATATTGCTTGTTTTTGTACTTGGTTCCGTTTCGTTTTCGTTGTGCAGGGAACCGATGCCTGAGGGGATATTTATTTCAATATTGTCATTTTGGGGAGCATTGGGAGCCTGAATAGGTTGTTGTGCTATTTCGTAGAGGTCTTTCCAGCGTTGCAGGCTGTCTTTGCGCTCTATAAAATGCGCCTGGCCTCCTTTGCTGAAGGTGTTGGACAGGTAACCTTGCTGAGTTTCCTGCCTTTGTCGTTCGGTTGCAGGTATTTGAACAGAGGATAGCTGTTGAATTTCGGGGTTTAATGTAAAATCAAGTGAGGGTGCAATATTATAGCGTGCCAATGCGTGTTTTACTGCGGCATTGAGGTAGGCATACATCATGCGGTCGTCTTCAAATTTTACTTCCTGCTTTGTGGGGTGTACATTCACATCTACCCTGGCTGGGTCTACATCAAGGAAAAGCACATAAAACGGAAAAGTCTCTTTCTCAATCAGCCCTTCGTATGCAGTGGTCACTGCATGATGGAGATAGGCATTGCGGATATACCTGTTATTGATAAAGAAGAATTGCATGCCGCGTGTGCGGGTGGCGGCTTCTGGTTTGCCAATAAAGCCATGAATCTTTAAAAGGTCTGTATGCTCGTCTACAGGCACCATATTTTTTTCGTGGGAATTACCTAACAGGCCTACAATGCGGGTTTTCAGGTTGCCGGGTTCCAGGTTGTATTGTTCAATTCCATTATTCCAGAAACGGAAGCGTATGCCGGGGTGTGCAAGTGCTACGCGGGTAAATTCTTCCAGCAGGTGCCGGAGCTCGGTGGTGGTGCTTTTGAGGAAATGCCTGCGGGCGGGTACATTGTAAAAGAGATTTTTTACCATGATATTGGTACCGCTATCGCATGCGCATGCTTCCTGTAGTTTTACCTCGGTGCCTTCTATGACAAGGCGTGTACCGATTTCGCTGTTCCTGAGCTTTGTTTTCATCTCCACTTGTGCTACAGCAGCTATAGAAGCAAGGGCCTCGCCCCGGAAACCCATGGTGCGTATGGTGAAGAGATCGTTGATGTTTTTGATCTTGGATGTGGCGTGGCGCTCAAAACTCATCCTGGCATCGGTGGTGCTCATGCCGCTGCCATTATCTATAACCTGTAACAGTTCTTTGCCGGCGTCTTTTACTACCAGCTGAATCTCGCTTGCGCCAGCGTCTATGGCGTTTTCCAATAATTCTTTAACAGCCGATGCCGGCCTCTGGATCACTTCTCCTGCGGCTATCTGGTTGGCAATATGGTCTGATAATAATTGAATTAGGTCTGGCACTTCACTGTAAAATTTACGTAAAGATAAGGGTATAGGTATGATAATAATCACTCTACGGAGTGACTAAAGTCATTAAAGAGTTTTTGAATGTATTCTATGTTTGTATCGTTAAAAGAGGGCAATCCCATTATAAGAGGAGAGAGGCACAAATGAAGATGTGCAAATAATATCAACAAGTAACAGGGGAAAGGACAAACAATCAATGGGACAAAACCGTAGCATCAATTAGGTGCTACGGCTTCTTATTTTTTATGCATTCTCATACAATCGGTTAATTTTGTTAGATGCATCTAAGGAACTATCGTGCAATCTTAACGCTTGTATTTTCTATAATATTTGTTTCTCAGCATTTGTTTGCCCAAAAAAAGAGTAAAAAGATCATTTCGAAAGACGAAATGAAAAAGAACTGGGTAGATAGTGTATATAATAAGCTTACAAGAGATGAAAGGATAGGACAGTTATTTATGGTGGCTGCTTATAGCGGCGGAAAATCTTATAATGAGGATGCTATTATCAAACTCATCAGTGAGCACCAGGTAGGTGGACTTATTTTTATGCAGGGAGGCCCGGCCCGGCAGGCGAATCTTACCAATGAATACCAGCACATGGCGCAGGTGCCCTTATTAATAGCGATGGATGCAGAATGGGGCCTCGGTATGCGACTGGACAGTGTGCAGAATTTTCCCCGCGAAATGATGATAGGGGCCACAAGGGATACGATGTATGCCTACAGAATGGCGAGCGCCATAGCCTTGCAATGCAAAAGACTGGGAGTGCATGTGGATTTTGCACCCGTTGTGGATGTGAACAATAACCCGGCTAATCCTATTATTAATTCAAGGGCGTTTGGCGAGGACAAAGTATGGGTTGCCAAAATGGGTATTGCTTATATGCATGGTTTGCAGAATAATGGTATCATGGCCTGTGCCAAGCATTTTCCGGGACATGGCAATACCAGTGTGGACTCTCATAAGGACCTGCCTGTGATAGATAAAAGCATGGGAGAACTGGATACGGTTGAATTGTTCCCTTTTAAAGCAATGATAAGAGCCGGGGTAAAGAGTATGATGGTGGCCCACCTGGAAATACCGGCTTTAGAAACAGAAGCGCATGTGCCAACTACACTTTCTAAAAATACGGTAACAGGTTTATTGAAGGATAAGATGGGATTTAAAGGCCTGATATTTACGGATGCATTAAATATGCAGGGCGTGGCAAAATATTTTGCTCCAGGCGATGCAGACCTTCGTGCGTTTACTGCAGGTAATGATGTGCTTTTGTTTTCGCAGGATGTGCCTGTTGCAATTGGTAAGATAAAGGATGCCATGGATAGTGGTAAAATACCTGAAAGCAGGCTGGAAGAAAGTGTGAAAAAAATACTTGGCGCCAAATATGATGCGGGTTTGTCTAAGCTGCAAACCATCAGCACCGATAATATAGTTGATGATCTGAATAAATATGTCCTTCCTATTAGGGAAATGACGGCTAAGGCTGCTATTACATTAGTAAGGGATGAGAACGGGATCATTAATAAAGTAAACAGGAACATGAGCGTAGGGTACATTGGTATCAATGTAAACAGTACGCCTGAATTATGTACGGAACTATATAATAACCTGGGCAATGTTATATCGGACTGGTTGCCAAAGGGTAGTTCGGCAGACAAGGTTTCGCAATTGCTGGAAAAGATAAAGGACTATGATGCAACTATTGTTGCAGTGCATAATATCAGTTTTTATCCCGGAAGTTGTTATGGGCTTGATGCGCAGGTACTTTCTTTTTTACAGCAGGTGCAGAACAGGGATAATGTTATGGTAGTGCTGCTGGGTAATGCGTATGCATGCCAGAATTTCCCCCAGCCCAAATCATTAATGATAACTTATGAAGATGATTCTGTTACGGAAAGTGTGGTAGCTAAAGTTTTATTAAAGAAACAAAAAGCAAAAGGCACTTTGCCTGTTTATCCGTTTATGACCACTGGTGCGGTTAGTATAAGCCAGGAAAATGCTGAAGTAAAGGAGCCTGTAACAAATAATCGCACCCTGAAAAAAGTAGAGATACCCGCGGAAGCCGGTGTAAAGGACATGGATGCTTTGTTTAAGTTGAATATGTTTATACAACGTTGTATAGTTGATGGTGCTTTCCCGGGTTGCCGCATACTTGCTGCGAGGAATGGCAAGGTGTTTTACGATAAATCATTTGGCTATTATACTTATGAAAAAAAGAAGGCTGTAGATCCAAACAGTATTTATGATGTTGCCTCTATGACAAAGATTCTTGCTACCACACTGGCTGTAATGCATCTGTATGAGACGGGTAAACTGGACCTGGACGCAACTGTGGATAAATATTTAAAATGGACAAAGGGTACCAATAAGGCGAAGCTGCACATAAGGGATCTATTATTGCACCAGGCAGGATTGAAAAGCTGGATACCCTTCTATAAAGAAACGATTGATGCCGCGGGATACCCCAATAAAGAAATATACAGCGAAACACAGAGCAAGGAATTTAATATACAGGTTTCAAAGAGCCTATATATGCGGAACGATTATGTAGATACTATATGGAGCAGGATATTGATGAGTCCATTGGAAAATACAGGCCGCTTTGTATATAGCGATCTGGACTTTTATTTTCTTGCAGAGATCGTAGAACAAATAAGTAAGCAGCCATTAAACCAATATGTGGATGAACAATTTTATAAGCCGATGGGTTTAAAACGCATTACTTACCTGCCTCTGAAAAAATTCAGCAATGCGGAGATCGTGCCAACCGAACTGGATATTTTCTTCAGGCACGAACAGGTAAGCGGATTTGTGCATGATCCTGGCGCTGCATTATTTGGAGGTGTTGCGGGGCATGCTGGTATATTTGCCAGTGCCGGTGATGTAGCTGCTATTTTCCAGATGTTGCTGAATAAAGGCGAGTACAATGGCGTACGCTATTTTAAGCCTGAGACTATAGACTATTTTACTGTTTACAATAGTAAACTAAGCCGACGGGGTTTGGGTTTTGACAAGCCCGCTGTAGATAAGGACGACGGAGGCCCGGCAGGGGATCGTTGCACAGGTTATGCATTCGGGCACCAGGGTTTTACCGGAACCTGCGGATGGGCAGACCCTGGGACTGGCGTTGTGTTTGTGTTTTTAAGCAATCGTGTTTACCCTTCATCAGATAATACCAAGATCAATAAACTAAATGTGCGTACGGTTGCACAGGATTATATTTACCAGTCTTTGGGTCTGCCGGTAAATCATGACAGACCACAGCTTTATAAAAAAGAAATGGAAATGAAGGAAGGAGCTAAATAGGTTAAAGCTTTGCTAAAAAGTGCATATTGCCATTAATTTCACCCACATAGGTATATAATATAAGAAGTCTATTTCGTTCATTTACACCATACAAATTATTTTGTTGTATGCGGATCTATCCTATTCTTATATGAGACTACTATTGCTTTTTGTTTTATTGATGTTGTTTTCCGTTGGTTTTTGCAAGGGCCAACCTTATACCATAAAGGGCAGTGTAGAAGACACATTAAATCTAGCAAAACTTCCGCAGGCTTGTGTTACACTGATACGTGCTTCGGATTCCATGCTACAAACGTTTGCACGGACTAATGACAGCGGCTATTTTGAATTGAAAGCGGATAGTGCAGGCAAGTATATCATGATGATCACTTATCCCAGTTTTGCTGATTATGTGGATGTGATAAAACTGAAGGACAAAAATATGGACCTGGGAATTATTCCAATGATATCCCGCTCGCATTTAATGAAGGAATTTGTGCTAACACAACAAGTGGCGGCAATAAAAATAAAAGGAGATACCACCGAATACGTTGCTGACAGTTTTAAAGTAAAAGATAATGCTACAGTAGAAGACCTGTTGAAAAAACTGCCGGGCATACAGGTGGATAAAAACGGGAAGGTAGTTGCACAAGGGGAGACGGTGCAAAAGATTTTGGTGGATGGGGAAGAATTTTTCTCTGATGACCCTGCGGTAGTTACCAAGGGTTTGCAGGCAAATGCGGTGGACAAGGTGCAGGTATTTGATAAGAAGAGCGAGCAGGCGCAGTTTACAGGAATAGACGATGGTGAGAAGATAAAAACGATCAACCTGGAACTGAAAGAGAATAAAAAGAAAGGTTATTTTGGTAAAATAGATGCAGGAGGCGGGACGGGTGGATATTTCCAAAACCAGGGTATGGTCAATGCATTTAAAGGTAAGCGGCAGTTATCGGTTTTTGCTATTGCGTCTAATACTGATAAAGTGGGTCTGGGTTGGGAAGACAAAGATAAATACAGCAGTACCAACAGCACTACTGAGGTGGGCGAAAATGGAGGCATTACGATGTACTGGTCGGGCAACAGCGATAATTTTTCTAATTGGGATGGAAGGTACAGCGGCGAGGGTTTTCCTAAAATATGGACAGGCGGTGCTCATTTTGCTGACAAATGGGACGAGGATAAGGAACATATAAGCGGCAATTACCGCTACGCTTTGCAAAATGTAGAAATAGCAGGAAATACAATAACCCAAACGCCACTTACAACGTCTATACAGTCAAGGGCGCAATATAGTAAGGGACAAAAGCAAGCTGCAGATGCCGTGTATGAATGGAGTATAGACAGCAGCTCTTCTTTAAAGTTGACGATGGATGCTGAAGTTAAAAATGTGGATGCCAACTCTAATTATAGTACATCTGTAAATAATATTGCCGGTGATGGTTTGTTGAATACAAATACAAGAACCATCACTTCAAATATGGTTTCTCAGAATAATGATGTAGAACTTCTGTATCGAAAAAAGTTTGCTAAAAAAGGGCGAAGTATGTCGGTAGACCTGAAAGAGAATTATAATGACACAAAAAATAATGGCTTTCTTTATTCAAATACATTTTTTGATTCGTCGCAGACAAGCCAAATCACTGACCAGAAAAAGCAGTCGGATAACAGTAATTTAGGACTGTCATCTAAACTGACCTATACGGAACCTTTATCAAAAGTGGTCTTCCTGGAGTTGAATTATTCCCTGGGTATCAATAACAGTAATGCTCTGAATTATTCTTATGATAAACCCCTTGGCGGTACTGTTTATGATGTTCTTAATGATACCTTCAGCAGTAATTATGTATTCAATGTCCTGACCAATAGCGGCGGTGCCAACATGAGGTTTGTTTATAAAAAGCTGAACTTCTCTTTCGGTGGCAATGTTTCAGATGCAAGGTTTAAACAAACAGACCAGTTGCATAATGACAGTACTACCTTAAGGGATTATATTAACTTTTTTCCGAGAGCTTCCTTGTCTTACAAAATAAAAAAACAAACCAGTTTTAGCCTGAATTATTCCGGCAATAGCCAGCAGCCAAAAATAGACCAGGTGCAGCCTTTACGACAAAATACCGACCCGCTGAATATTGCAGAAGGTAATCCGGCGCTAAAGCAGCAATTCTTTCATAATTTCTCTGCACGGTTTAATGATTATAAAGCCTTAAGCGGACGTTCTTTCTGGTCAAGCATCAATCTTACAGTTGTCCAGGATGCAATAGCAAGCAGTGATTATTATAATGGGGGTGTGCATAATTACCAATACGTGAATGTTAGCGGGAATTATAATTTAAACGGATACGCCGGTTATTGGTACGAGCTAAAGAAGTACAATATGGAAATGGGCGCCCAGATACAGCCTCAACTTGGCCATGTAAATAGTTATCTGAACGGCAACAAGGTTTCGAGTGATAATGGGATTTACACCTTCAATCTTGATTTCAAATATGAAAAGGAGAAGAAGGTTTCAATTTCCCTTAGCCCTAGCATTACATATAACGATAACAGGTCTACAGCAAGCCTTTATACTTACAGTTACCTGACAAGTAATAATGAAATGGATGCATCTGTGGAACTACCGAAAAAGTTTGAGCTGGGTACATCTGTAAGGTGGTCCATCAGGCAGACGACGCCGATATTTACGCAGAACAACAATGTGTTTCTCTGGAATGCTTATGCATGCAAAAAATTCCTGAAGAATGACCAGTTAGAGCTTCGTTTTACGGTGTATGATATACTGAATCGTAATATCGGTTTCAATCGCACTGCGCAGAGCGGGATCATCACACAAAACGATTATAATACCATTATGCGATACGGACTGATCAATGTTTTATGGAATTTTACAAAGACTCCCATGTCCGTTAGCGCAGATACAAACCAGAACAAATAATTAAACCTGCTTAATTATGAAAAGAATAAATGGCCTCTTGATTGTTTTGTTACTCCTTCCTTTTGTAATGCAGGCGCAGTTCACCAGGTTCGGGAAAATTGAGTATGAACGGAAACTGAATATTCATGCACTGATGGACGAGGATGAGGACAGTGAATGGTACCAGAAAATTAAGTCGCAGGTGCCTAAGTTTACAAGTACTTTTTATGATTTGTTTTTTAATACAAGGGAAACACTTTACAAGCCCGGAAGGGAAACGGATGGCCAGAATAAACTTTTTGGAATGAGCAGCGCATCTGAGAATATTGTTCTGACCAATTTTGACACCAGGAGGGTAAAGGCCTGCAAGCCTATCTACGAACAGAAATTTATTATTGAAGATACGGTTCGTAAAATGCAGTGGAAGATAAAGGATGAAATTCGCACTATAGCAAATTACAAATGCCGCAAGGCAGTATCGAAGATATGCGACAGTGTTTATGTAGTTGCATTTTATACAGAAGATATCATGGTTAGCGGCGGACCGGAAATGATGGCGGGTTTACCGGGTATGATATTGGAATTGGCCATACCACGCCTGCATACTACCTGGACAGCTACTAAGGTAGATATTATTGAGCCTAAGGAAAGCGATTTTACAGTTCCGGATAAGGGAAAGCATGTAGATCAGAAAGATCTTTACGAAAGCCTTAAAGGTAGTTTTAAAAACTGGGGCAAATCAGCAAACAAAAATGTCTGGTGGTGCATGTTATAAAATTTAAGTATTTTTTGTCTATGACCGAAAATGAGATATCATATATTGTTAGAGGGGCAACATTAGAATTATATAAAAGCCTTGGTCCTGGTCTATTGGAATCGGCTTATGAAACTACTTTAGGATATGAATTACAACAAAGAGGATTATTAGTTCAATACCAGGTCCCATTGCCATTGGTATATAAAGAAATAAAGCTGGATACAGGGTATAGAGTTGATTTGTTAGTGGAAGATAAAGTAATAATTGAGATTAAGTCTGTTGAAAGTTTATTAGAGGTTCATCACAAACAACTGATAACATACTTGAAATTATCGGGTAAAAAGTTAGGGCTACTCATAAATTTTAATACTGATGATATTCTAAAATCAATTTTCAGAAAGGTAAATGGGTTGTGAGTTTTTCATATAGAGATATGCCAGCTTGCATTATATAAATACTCCCCGCAGAAACTCGCTGAATCCTAACATTCCGATAATATTCGCAGAAATCCGCAGATGTAAATAGGAAGAAATTTATAAACA
This sequence comes from uncultured Bacteroidota bacterium, assembly GCA_903929655.1. Lineage (GTDB taxonomy): Bacteria > Bacteroidota > Bacteroidia > Chitinophagales > Chitinophagaceae > JABDGU01. The sequence continues at coordinate 10,277 of CAIYVS010000251.1, forward strand.
CTTTTCAGCGAGTTTCTGCGGGGAATTAAATTATCCTATTGCCTGTGCAAGATCTGCTATCAAGTCATCCACATCTTCAATGCCTACGCTGAGGCGAATCAATGAATCTACCAGTCCGTTTTTAATTCTGTCTTCTCTTGGAATGGATGCATGCGTCATTGTGGCGGGATGGCCTATTAATGACTCCACGCCCCCGAGTGATTCTGCAAGCGAGAATAATTTTGTATTCTTCAGTACATGCAGGGCTGCATCAATATTGTCATTCTTAAGTGTGAAAGAGATCATGCCACCAAAACCGCGCATTTGTTTTTTTGCTATTGCGTGATTGGGGTGATCTTCAAATCCTACCCATAATACTTTGCCTACTTTAGGATGTGCACGAAGGTATTCTGCAATCTTTTTCCCGTTTTCGCAATGGCGTTGCATGCGTACATGCAACGTTTTTATGCCACGCAATACCAGCCAGCAATCATGCGGACCGGGCACTGCACCGCAGGAGTTTTGTATGAAGCGAAGACGTTCTTCCAGGGCGCTGTCGTTCATGATCAATGCACCATGCACCACATCAGAATGTCCGCCCAGGTATTTGGTTGCAGAGTGTAATACAATGTCTGCGCCCAGGTCCATAGGGTTCTGTAGGTAAGGAGAAGCAAATGTATTATCGCATACCAGGATCAGTTTGTGTTGCTTGGCTATCTTGGCGCATGCTTCTATATCAATTATATTCAGCAATGGATTGGTAGGAGTTTCTATCCAAATCATTTTTGTATTGCCGTTGATGTATTGATTGATGTTTTGAGCATCGTGCATGCCTATGAAATGAAACTTAATACCGTAATTGGCAAATACTTTTGTGAAAATGCGGTAGGTTCCTCCGTATAAGTCGTTGGACACAATTACTTCATCCCCCGGGGCCAATAGTTTGGCTACAGCATCGGTAGCGGCCATACCACTACCGAAACATAAGCCATATTTGCCATTCTCAATAGCAGCTAGTGCATTTTGCAAAACCGTACGTGTAGGGTTTTGGGTGCGGGCATATTCATAACCTTTATGATCGCCGGGTGCTGCCTGCACATAAGTTGATGTTTGATATATTGGCGTCATGATGGCACCGGTAGTGGGATCCGGCTCTACTCCGGCATGTATTAATTTGGTATCCAGTTTGTATTTGTTATGCTGCATGTTTATTGGTTGATCTTACTTGAGTCTGCGAAATTAGTATTTTCGGGCATAATGAGGGTAATCCATATGTCGGATATTATTTATTGATTTTTATTCCGCCTGTATCAACCGTTAATGGTTTTACCTCTACTACACTGAAATTATTATAGTGAAAATCTTTTACTATAAGGTTTCGCTTTCTCATTTCGTCTATTATAGGGTCAGAATTATCGCCTCCTATTATAGAATGCAGCAGAATGTAATTTGATTTTTGTTTTTTCACTACTTCACAATTAAAATATTGTTCAGGACTAAGATTCCAGCCAACTGGTTCATAATTCCCGTTTTTTACATAACCGGTGAGATAATAATATTTATACATGGTAAATGGGGTGGTAATAAGAACAGGGGTGTTGGGATAATATTGATTGATATAAGCGAGTGGTGGCTTTATTTTTATATCCCATTGTGGAAAATTTGATACTGAAAGCTTAGTGCAGGAATAACAACAAAATAGTACAAACAGGGAGGCAAGACTCCAATGCAGGCGTTTGTTTATGAAACGGGCTATTGCAGATATGCCCAGGGCAGTTAGAATAATTAATGGTGGTAAGAGGTACAGGATGAACCTAAAGTAAAATGGATAAATTTTGAACATGGATAACACCAGGTGAAGCAGCACTGGTAAAACAGTAAATAATAAAACCCTGTAATTTTTTGAATATAAAATAGATGCCACTGCGGCTATCATTATATTAAAGAGTATGTAAGGGAAATAAAGACTCTTGTTATATAACAGAAGCGCGGTAAAAAAAGTATCATTAATTCTGGACTGAATGAATACATTAAACTCATTCCCGAAAAGAGGAGTTGGACAGAAAGTGAAACTCCAGTCGTTTTTCATTTGTTCTGCGTAAGGATGGTGGTAAACAAAAAGACGGTAATTGATAAAAAACACTAATGCCCATGCTATAAATATATAAACATCTTTATAGGGTATTTTTATTGATAATGAAAGCGTATTTTTTTCGGTATTATTTTTATAAAGCCGCCAATAAGATATTATATAACATGCGGTACAAAACAATACTACTACAGAAGCGTTCGAATATAAAGGAGCAAGACAACCTGTTATGCCTAAGAGCCAATACCTGTTTTTCTTTACAAAAGTATGTTGTGACAAGGTGAGATATCCCATTATGACATAAACAGAAACATCCACCGTGTATGGTTTCAGTTCTGATGAATAATAAATGAGTGCGAGGTTAAGTGCAAAAATTAAAAAGGCAATTATTGCAGCCAGTTTATCTTTTGTAAGCTCTAAAACAAAATAGTAAAATAAAGGTAAAGCCATCACGGATAATATAAAGGGCACAGCTCTCAGTGATATCTCGCCAAATCCGAACAAGCGGGAAAATGTTTCGATGGAAAAGAGAAAGAATATAGGTGCTGTCTGAAAATGGTCTAAAGGATGTGTTAAGCCTGCATATCCGTGATATATGAAGTTTAGTGCAAGGCAGGCTTCATCGTGCCAAAGGTTTCTTCCCATCAGGTACTGATAGAAACGTAAAAACAGGCCTGCAATTAAAATAAT
>CAIYVS010000252.1 GCA_903929655.1 uncultured Bacteroidota bacterium
GAAATGATGTGATACGGGTCTTTTTGATAATACCAACTACTTAAACAAAAATTGCAATGGCAAGTGTCATTACAAATAACAGGAATAAAAAATTAAATTACTTTTTGAATATAGTGCCCTGGTAGAAAACATCTTGTTGTGATAGAATCCTGACAAAATAAACACCTGAGGGAATAGCGCAGGGTATTTTAGATTCTCCGACAGTGGCATCAAAGCTCTTTTTAATAAAGGTCCTTCCTAATGCATCATAACAATCTATCTCGAGAGCCTGGCCTGATAAAGTATTTGGCACATAAATTGTCAAGTAGTCGGAAACAGGGTTAACTATGGATATGTGTGGTTTTGAAATGGTTACTTTATTAACTGCGAGTGAAATTTCAGGATCTACAGGACTAATACCCGTTGTATTGTAAGTGACGGCCAGTTCTAAGACTGCAGGATATTTATCAGACATATAATAGATAGCATTGGCAACATTTGCCGGGACAGCCATGTTTGCCGGAGTGGCATTAACTGACTTTCCGAGACGTTGTCCGTCGTTGCCAAGAGCATGGTAAGAATGGGGGACGTATTGTATATAGTTGGCATTTTGTTCTATCCAGGGAGAAACAAATATATGATCATACCAGTCTTTAGCACCACCACCTACATCACATTGATCTATTACATTAGCATGTGTAGAGGTTGACAAATAGGCCGAGAAACTTGCAGGATTATTATCCCAATCTGCAGGATAAGCAAATGTATGATCCAGTCCGAACGGCGGATCGTAAAAACGGAAGTTAGAATCGGAAGGATTAACTAATGTCTGGTAAGATGGTTCATTAGCGGTATTACGTGTATTAAAATCGCCCATGTTAAGCATATTGGGCAGATGGCTAAAATGGGTTTGTATTTGTTGCATCTCACCAGCTATCTGGCCACCACGTATAGCCTGGTTGGTTGAACCAGACTGGTCATGATTGAGTGTAATATATAAAAAAGTAGTATCGTGGGTTGTAGCAAGATTGGGGTCTTTGTAGTACAATTTCCAGGTATTAAAATCCTCAATGTTCACGTAGGAGGATGTAATAGCAATGAAGCCTAATTTTTGCTGGTCGTAGAACAAGAGGCACATGGTACTGGAATAGGAAGCATTGGTAAAGGGACAATGGGTGTACCTGCCGGGATATGCTGTATTGAGTGCAAAGTCTACGATTGAATCTGCAAAGCCCAAAGGAGCATTATAATTATTGTTGCCTACGGCGAGCTGAACTTCGCCTGTCTTGACAAGGCCGATAATATCTGGATTGGCATATTGTACGATCGTCTCCAAATAAGAGTGCAGCACCCCGTTGGGCCTGGAGGGATCGCATAGTGGATAGGTACCGTAATTTAGGACATTGTAGGACATGACCCTTAAGGTATCCTGTGCATTGGAAACAGTGCTATTTGAACAAAACAAAAAAACAAAAAAGTATTTCAAAAGTTTTGTACACATAATCAAATAGAGTTTGTTTTATTTTAAAATCTGCAACCTGTGCGGTAAAACACAGGTTGCAGAAATCATTTTACGTA
>CAIYVS010000253.1 GCA_903929655.1 uncultured Bacteroidota bacterium
CGTACTCTGGGTATCGTTTTTATATACTACATGCAGTATCAAATTTTTGTAGGCGGGATCGTTTTGGTGTCCGTGTTTCAGCCAATCGCTGCTGTTGATATGCAGTTCTATATTGCCTGCCAATGTGGTATTCCCAACTTTTATTTTAGCCTCCAGAAAATCGGGGCCGGCATCCCTGTTAAGTTTTCCGGGAAAGATAACGTTCACTTTTTCGCCCTGAACAGTTTGCAGTTCACCGGGTTTATAAAGACTGTATTGCCAGATAAATTGTAGTAGTGCTTCGTTCATGGTGAAATGATTGGTCTATAAGTAAACAGCCATTTGTCCCTGGTAGTCCTTTGCTGCAACAGCAGCCTTTTCTGCAAAGTCCCGGCCACTACTTGCATAAATAATACCTCTTGAAACGTTTATTAAAACGCCTCCGTCTTTATTCATAGCGTTCTCACACACAGTAGCCACATCCCCGCCCTGGGCGCCCACACCGGGGATCAGAAAAAAATGCTCGGGCAATAAAGAACGCACATGCTGCAATTGCTCTTTCCTGGTGGCACCAATAACAAACATCAGGTTCTCAGGGCTTCCCCAGCCTGATACTGTTCGTAGCACTTTTTCATAAAGCAGTTCGTCTCCGCATGCCTGCAACTGAAAATCTTTACTGCCGTTATTGGATGTAAGCCCCAAAACAATGGTCCAGTTATCTTTAAATTGTAAAAATGGTTTCACACTATCTTCGCCCATATAGGGCGCCACTGTGATGCTGTGGAAGGGGTAGGTTTTAAAAAAGGTTTTTGCGTATTGCTCAGAGGTGTTACCTATGTCGCCCCTTTTTGCATCAGCAATTGTAAAAATATCCTGCGGAATATATTCCAGGGTTTTTTGCATGATCTCCCAGCCTTTCAGGCCCTGTGCCTCATAAAATGCAGTATTGATCTTATATGCTATTGTGTACTCTTTTGTTGCATCAATGATCATTTTATTAAATGTAAGTACCGGTTCCTCTCCGTCTAAAAGGTGTTTGGGTATTTTTTCTATATCTGTATCTAAGCCCACACATAGCAGGGACTTTTTTTTATGAATGCTAGTTATGAGTTGCGCTCTGTTCATTTCCCGAAAATATGATGAGCTTCAAAATTAGAAAGGAGAAAATAAAAATGTCATTTTATTTATTCTCTTTGCCAGGGAATCTAACGCATTTGCATAAATAAAATACATCCATTTAACAAAAGTACCAGGAAGTCTTTTATCGCGGCATGCAACACGTATTAAAAAAAACAATTTCGTGAAAAATTTAGTTTTTTGTTAAAAAATCAATAAATTGCCATAGCTATACTATTCAGATAATTATTTTAAAATTTGTGTATGAAAATTAGATTCTACTTTATTCTTATTTTATCCTCGTTAATTTGCTCTAACAGAGTTTCGGCTCAAACCTATTGCTTTCCGAGCACTACCGCTAATTGCACTGCACAGGATGATATAAATACTTTTACGTTAATAGGAGCAAACAGTACTGCTTTTCTTGACACAAACACGCATTGCTCCAGCGGCGGATATGATAACCGGACTGGAGAAACCCCTGTAGACCTTATTCCGGGTAATACTTACAGCGGTTACATTAATTCAGATTTTTTTACCAACGAATATGTACATATCTGGATAGATTTTAACGATGACAGTACTTTTTCTTCATCAGAATCAGTAGGCACAATAAGTAATGTCGGCACAAGCCTTAGCTCCTACTCCATTAGCATACCTACAGGGGTTAACGGCGGTAGTCACCGTATGCGTGTGAGGATGGTATATGCTACCACTGCTTCATCTATAGACCCTTGCAGCAATTATTATTATGGTGAGACTCATGATTATACGGTTATTGTAGGCGCAGCGGCGCCCACGATTACAGGTAATACTGTTTACTGTTCCGGGAATTCCCTTACCCTCACTGCCAGTACAACAGCCCCCAACCCGGTTTATAACTGGACAGGTCCCAACTCATTCTCTGGTACCGGCGCTACTATTATAATTCCAAATTTAAGCAGCCTTAATGCAGGTACTTATAGCTGCACTGTTACTGCACTTGGTACAACTTCAACCCCAACAACAGTTGGTGTAGTGGTAAATCAGTCTCCTTCTACTCCTATCGTGAATAATAGCGGCCCTTTATGTGCTGGTGATTCCTTACATCTTTATGATACCGTTAATAATACTGCAGGCTTAACATACAGCTGGACTGGCCCTGCTGGTTTTACTTCTACGCTTCAAAATCCTTCTATCCCTAATTCCGGCACTGCTAATGCCGGTATTTATACCTTGGTAGTAACACAAAACGGTTGCCCATCATCGGGCGGCACAACTGTGGCTGCTATCAATATTCCACCTGCAATTGTTTTAAATCCTTTCAATGCGGCTATTTGCCCCAGCGGAACTACGGGTTTTGCAATAGTTGCAACGGGATCTACCGGCTACCAATGGCAGGTAAATACCGGCTCGGGGTTTAATAATATCACTAACAATACCGTATACTCAGGCGCTACTACTAACCATCTTGTTCTTACCGGCGCTACTAACGCTATGGCAGGGTATCTATATCGTTGCATTGTTTCCAGCGCATGCGGTGTAAACGCTACCAGCACTGCAGCAAGCCTAAATATCTATTCAGCAGCTTCTATCTCTTCTCAGCCATCCAATGATACGGTTTGCGAAGGGTCAACTTCATTTTTAACTTTCGGCGCCAGTGGCTCTGCACTGCAATACCAGTGGCAGGTAAATTACGGGGCAGGTTTCGTTAACTTAACTGTTGGCGGCGGCATTGCTGGTGTTTATGCTGATACGCTTGTTATTACATATGTGCCCCTTACTATGAACGGAGCCCAGATCAGGTGCCAGGTTACGGCAGGCGGTTGCAGCCCTGTTCTGCAAACAACTCCAATAACAATGGTAGTGCGCGCTTTACCGGTTGTGGTAACTCAACCTGTAACAAATACAACTTGTGCAGGCGGCAATGCCAGCTATTCTGTTGTTGGCACCGGCTACCAGGTAAATTACCAGTGGCAGGTAAATTCCGGTTCAGGATATACTAATATTACTAACAGTACACTATACAGTGGCGCTACCTCTACAACTCTTAATATTACAGGGGCAACTGCAGCAATGAATAACTATAATTACAGATGTGTATTGACGGGTTTCTGTGCGGTAGCTTATACCAATGCTACCCCGCTTTTTATTACTGCTGCTCCTAACGCTACTATTACACCTACTGGTTCTACCACATTCTGTCCTACAGATAGTTTGCTGATAGTTGCTGGCCAAAACACTATTTATTCTTACCAATGGCAATTAAATGGCTCTAATATTTCAGGAGCGGTAAACCCAAGTTATACCGCGCATACCGGAGGCACCTATAGTGTAGTCATTTCTTATGGTAATAACTGTTCTGTAACATCATCTAACGTTGTTGTTACAATATTGACAGCCCCGGCATCTACTATCACAGCTGCTGGTCCTTTAACATTCTGCCAGGGAGGCTCTGTAACTCTGAACGGCAACACAGGTTCCGGTCTATCTTATATATGGTATCAAAACGGGATACAGATCAATGGTGCAATATCTTCATCGTTTACTGCAACAAGTTCCGGATCTTATACATTGAATACTTACAATGGATATTGCCATACAAATTCCAACGCGACATTTGTCGTAGTTAACCCGGTTCCTGCCGCAGCCATCAGTTATACCGGAACAGGCTATTTCTGTACCGGCAGTAGTATATTGCTACCAGCTAATACAGCTTCAAATACAAATTACCAATGGCTTTCTTCGGGCGGCCCTATCAATGGCGCTACCAATCCTACATTTAATACATCTACAGCAGGTACCTACAGGGTTGTCGAAACCACAACATCTGGCTGTATAGATACTTCTGCATCTGTTACGCTTACAGCTGCACCGGTTCCACCTACTACTGTTACCGTTTCCGGTTCTACAACAATATGTGCAGGAAATTCTGTAACACTCACAGGGCCAAGCGCCGCCGGTTTAACTTATCAATGGTTTGAGAATGGTAACCCAGTCACAAATGGCGCAAGTTCATCATTAACAGCTACTACAACCGGCAGCTACATACTACGTGTTACTAATATGAACGGACAGGGTTGTACAGCATCTTCCGGCATTACAAATGTTACTGTTAACAACAATACTTTACCTCCGGCTTCTATTACATACACGGGCAACCCCATAATTTGTTATGGCTCAACACTGACGCTGAATGCAAATACAGGCACTGGTTATAGTTATGTATGGGAAGTAGACAGTACCGTTATAAATGGTGCAATTTCTTCGTCTTATATCGCCCATAATTCGGGTCATTACGAAGTTACCATCACTGACCAAAATGGTTGCACAGGGATGTCTTCTATAATAAGTGTTGCCATAGACACGCCGCTCAATCCAACTGTTACTATTACTAATGGTATTGCACGTACCGGTAACGGCTACAGTACTTACCAGTGGTATAAAAACATGGTACCTATTGGTGGCGCAACCAGTTATTCTTATACTACAAATAACATAGCCGGATCTTACACTGTAGAAGTTACTGACCCTGCTGGCTGTAAAAAAATGTCAAACCCTGTAGTTGTAGTTGGCATCAGCACTATCAATGTCTATAACAATGACATCAGTATCTACCCCAACCCCGCAAGCTCAATTATCTACATACAGGCTGCAATAAATGTAAATGTTACCATTTACAGCATGCAGGGCAAAATGATTCTGCATAAGGATAATGCTAAGGACATGAACATCTCAGAGTTGGCAAATGGTATCTACATGGTACAGGTATTTGACGAAAACAATAACTTATTGAAGGTTGAACGATTTGTGAAAAACAATTAGTAATATCTGGTTTAAAAATAAGAAAGGGTGGCTCTGCTGCCCTTTCTTATTTTTAATAAATGTATATTTCAGTCCACAACATTCACTTAGCCCGGATAGATGACCAAGGTTAGGCATTTAATAAATTTAATAGTGTAATTTTACACATCAATATTTAACACTTGATCGAACTTCCGGAACATAAAGAATGTGGATTTTGCAAGGCCCGTCTGAAATCTGTTTTCGCAGACTTAAACCCTGATGAAATTGAAATATTAAACAGTGCCAAAACCTGCAGTCTATATAAAAAAGGCCAGGTTGTATTTCAGGAAAGGTCTTATCCGCATGGTCTTTTTTGCGTAAACGAAGGGAAAATAAAATTGATACGTACCGGCTCCGATGGCAAAGATCAGATCGTTCACCTGGCAAAAAGCGGAGATGTTATGGGTTACAGGGCCGTGTTGAGCGGCGATAAATACTCCTGCTCTGCTGTTATTATTGAAGATTCAGCCTTGTGTTTTATACCTAAGAGCGTATTTATCCAAATGGTAGAAAAAAGCCCGAAACTGGCTTTACAAATAATCTATTTACTGTCAAGTGAGCTGAGAGATGCCGAACGAAATATTACCAGCTTTGCACAAAAACCTGTTAAAGAACGACTGGCGCAAAGCCTTTTGTTGCTAAAGGAGACCTACGGTTTTGAAAGTTACCATAAAACGATCAATATCAGCATTACCCGCGAAGAAATAGCCAGCATTGCCGGCAGCACAAGAGAAACTGTGGCTCGTACCCTTTCCGAATTGAACGAAGAAAAAGTAATTGAGCTTACAGGAAAAAAAATACGGATCCTTCAATACAAGAAACTCCTGGACATAGCCAATATCTCCGATTAATTCCTCCCCCATTTTAGCAATAACCCATTCAATACTTAGCCTTTCTGTAACTGACTACAATCATCTTAGGGTGTGATACTCCTCACATTTCAACTTTTTGCTTATAGGTAATATTGCTAAAGAAATTATTTCCGGGCTAAAAATCAATATACATGCCTTTTTATCATACACTCGGAACCATCCCAGACAAAAGACATATCATCTTCCGGCAAGCCAACGGAGCCTTATACCAGGAGGAACTGGTTGGCACACAGGGCTTCAGTGGCCTGTCATCATTAGTGTACCATTTATATCCTCCCACAAAAGTGAAACAGAAGGGAGAACCCTATTCTATAAAACCCAAAATAGCTATAGAAAATGGATTGAATGCGATGAGCTTTACAGGCTTTGATGTAAAACCAGAAGAAGACTATATAAACAGCCGCAAAACACTGTTTGTAAACAACGCCATGCATATTGGCTTGGCTGCACCATCTAAATCAAGCGGATATTTTTTTAAAAATGCAGATGCTGATGAACTGATATTTGTGCATAAAGGGAGTGGTGTATTGCTGACGATGTATGGCTCTTTAAAATTTCAATATGGAGATTATATATTAATTTCACGAGGAACCGTATATGAGATAAATTTTGACACTGCAGAAAATAAACTGCTTTACATAGAGTCCTTCGATCCCATTTTTACACCAAGAAGATACAGGAATGATTTCGGACAATTATTGGAGCATTCCCCTTTTTGCGAAAGAGATATCAAGCGCCCGCAGAACCTGGAAACCATTGACCAGAAAGGAGAATTTGACATTTTCATTAAAAAGAAAGGAGTGATCTTTCCCTATACATATACCAATCACCCTTTTGATGTGGTAGGTTGGGATGGATATCATTATCCTTATACTTTCTCCATCTTTAATTTTGAACCTTTGACGGGGCGCATACACATGCCACCCCCAATACACCAGAATTTCGAGAGCAGGGCATTTGTGGTTTGCTCTTTCGTTCCCCGTCTCTACGATTATCATCCGCTTGCTATCCCTGCTCCATATCATCACAGCAATATTGATTCTGACGAGATACTATATTATGTAGACGGTGATTTTATGAGCCGCAACAATATACAAAAGGGGCAACTTACACTGCACCCGGGCGGCATACCACATGGACCTCATCCCGGCGCTATTGAAAGAAGCATCGGTAAAAAAGAAACACAGGAGCTTGCGGTTATGATAGACCCGTTTAATCCTGTTATGATTACTGAAGAAGCTTTAAAAATAGAAGTAAAGGATTATTATAAATCATGGCTTGACTAAACCATAATAAATTAAAAATAAGGTTATGAACACTACAAATTTGACAGATTTGGTAAACTATCAGTATGGGACAGAGAAAATTTTCGATAAGGCTGAAGATTTTTTACCCATCTATGGTACAGATTATGTGGAGCTGTATGTAGGCAATGCAAAACAAGCGGCACATTATTATAAAACGGCTTTCGGGTTTCAATCGCTTGCTTATGCCGGCCTTGAAACCGGGGCTAAAGATTATACGTCCTATGTTCTGAAACAAGATAAAATACGGCTGGTGCTTACCTGCCCGCTGAAATCAAACAACCTTATTTCAGAACATATAAAAAAACATGGTGACGGTGTAAAAGTGATTGCCCTTTGGGTTGATGATGCACGGAAAGCATTTGAAGAAACTACCAAACGCGGCGCCAGGGTGTTTTTTGAACCAAGAGTGGAACAAGATGAAAACGGAGAAGTTGTGAGGGCGGGTATACATACTTATGGAGAAACCGCTCACATATTTGTAGAAAGAAAAAACTACAGGGGCTTATTTCTGCCCTCTTATGTAAAATGGGAATCAGAATATAATCCTACTCCTACTGGCCTGAAATATATAGACCATATGGTGGGCAATGTGGAATTGGGAGGTATGAACAAATGGGCAGAGTTTTATGCCAAAGTGATGGGCTTTGCCAATCTCATAACTTTTGATGATAAGGACATCTCCACGCAATACACAGCCTTGATGAGTAAAGTAATGACCAACGGAAACGGCCGGATCAAATTTCCTATAAACGAACCGGCTGCCGGTCTGAAAAAATCACAGATAGAAGAATATCTCGATTTCTACGAAGGTCCTGGTTGCCAGCATATAGCTGTTGCAACGGATGATATAGTTTATACCGTATCTGAAATGCGCAAGCGTGGTGTGGAATTCCTGTTTGTTCCGGGCACTTATTATGATACCGTTGCTGACCGGGTAGGTAATATTTCAGAAGAACTGGAAATACTGAAAACTCTGGGAATTATGGTAGATCGTGATGAAGATGGCTACCTCTTACAAATATTTACCAAACCTGTAGAAGACCGTCCTACCATGTTTTTCGAGATCATTCAACGCAAGGGTGCAAGATCTTTTGGAAAAGGCAATTTCCAGGCATTGTTTGAATCTATAGAAGCGGAACAGGAAAGAAGAGGCACTTTATAAATAATTCAGACGCTATTAATCAGTATGGACAATGTAATGAAAGTAGAGGCCAAAGACCTGGCACGTTTGGCAGAAAGATTTGACTCTAAAGTAAAGGACGACAAAAAATAATGCAATGATTGTAAAGAGCCATTTGACTATTTCAAATGTCATTAACACCTCACATATCAGCAAAATGCTTGCAAACTGCTCTGTTTAACACGTTTTAAACAAGTTTTAAGTATTGAATCTCAACCTATTGCTAAAAACTTTGGCTTTATAGATAATTACATTTCCTTAAATACAATGTTACTTGTATTTTGTGCAAAATTTAAAACCAAAAATTTATGAAACGTCTTTTATTCGTTCTGTTATTTATTGCTACAGCAGGCATGGTTCAGGCACAGGACCTGAAAACACCAGCTTTGAGCCCCACATGTAAAATAGATCAGGCCTTCTCTACTTCTAGTATTGAATTATCATACAGCCGCCCGTCTATGCGTGGGCGTAAAATTTTTGGCGAACTGGTGCCTTATGGTAAAGTATGGCGCACCGGAGCTAATGCTGCCACCAAAATAAAATTCGGTGAAGATATAGAAATAGGTGGTAAACCTGTGAAAGCAGGCGAGTATGCATTGTATACCATACCAGGCACATGGGAATGGGAAGTGGTACTGAATAAAGGTACCGGCAATTGGGGCGCCTACGGTTATGATAGTACCGGAGATGTAGCACGCATTAAAGTGAAAGCTGAACAAATGAAAATGCCCATGCAGACATTCACAATGGACTTTTCCAATATCACATTGAATTCATGCGATCTGTTCCTGGGTTGGGAAAAGACAATGATCATGATACCTATCGTTTCGCATAATAACGAACGTATAACGGCTGCTATTGACAAAGCCATCAACAAGCCAAACATTCCTTATTTCCAGGCTGCAAACTATTATTTCGAATCAGATGGGGACCTTGAAAAAGCAAATATGTATTGCGACAAAGCATTGGAGCAAAACCCCAAAGCGTACTATATGTGGTTACTGAAAGCACGTATAGAAGCTAAATTAGGCCATAAAGACGAGGCTATTGCTGCCGCCACAAAATCAATGGAGGCTGCCAAAGGTAGCGCTGCTGAAGACGAATACATGCGCAATAACCTGAAACTTATTGATGAGCTGAACTCAAAGAGCTCTGATACAAAAATGGAGCATCATCATTCCGGCCATTCCGGTAGCAAAAAAACTTCTAAATAAGAGTAATGCATTAAATTTCACCCACAGTATCCATCATACTGTGGGTTTTATTTTTCAATATTATGCGTAAAATATTTTTCCTCTTCGCTTTCTTAAGCGCAATTATTGCCAATGCACAACAGGTTCGGCCTGCTGCCTCAACCAGGATATATAGTGAAATATCGGAGCTAAAGCACCTTACCTGTGTGCTATACGTGGCAGCACATCCTGATGATGAGAACACACGCCTGCTGGCATGGTTGGTGAATGATAAGCATATACGCACTGCTTACCTGTCTCTTACCCGTGGCGACGGAGGACAAAATATTTTAGGTAGTGAGCAAGGTCCTGCTCTAGGGTTGATACGCACTCATGAATTGATGGAAGCCCGTAAACTGGACGGCGCAGAACAATATTTTACAAGGGCAATAGATTTCGGTTTCTCAAAAAACTCAAATGAAACTTTTAAACACTGGAGCGAAGACCTGCTTACTTATGATGTATGCTGGGCTATAAGAAAACTAAGGCCGGATGTGGTGATATGCCGTTTCCCGCCTACAGCACAGGCAGGGCATGGACAACATGCAGTATCGGCTATAGTGGCTGCAGATGCCTTTAAAGTGTGTGGAAATAAATTGAAATACAGCGAACAATTAAAACATTATCCGGCATGGCAACCTAAACGTTTATTATTTAATGCCTTCAGGTTTGGTAGTTTTAATACCACATCGGAAGACATGTTCAAATTGCAGGTGGGCCAATACCTGCCAACTATGGGCATGGGTGTGGGAGAACTGGCAGGCATGAGCCGTAGCGTGCATAAAAGCCAGGGGGCAGGTACACCCAGCACTCCCGGTGTGCAGACTGAATATTTTAAAGTGGTTGCCGGAGACAGCATATCCACATCCTTGTTTGATGGTATAGATATTACCTGGGGCAGGGTGAACCGCAAAGATATAGGCGAGGACATACAAGCCGTTTTGGACGATTATGATTACCGGCACCCCGATGCCAGCCTTGCTGCATTATTAAAAATCTGTGAAAAAATAAAGTCTATAGACGATGCATACTGGCGCAAACAAAAACTGGAAGAACTGGACCATATAATACTTGATTGCAGCGGCTTTATGGCAGAACTTTATACCAAACAAGCACAATGCACAGCAGGAGAAAATCTGCCTTTTACACTGCATCTCATAGCAAGATCAGAAATACCTGTAATAGTAAAACAGGTTCAATATCCATCTGGCGATACCCTGATGAACCTGGACATAAGAAAAGATACCCTCTATTCTTTTGACCATATGATGCCTATTCCAGCCAATGCTCCTGTTACAGAACCCTACTGGCTTTCTATGCCTGTTTCAGGCAATGATATTTTTCCCTTGCCCAATGATACTTTACTTGGCCTGCCGGAAACCCCTAATACTCTGCATGCAATCGTCACCTTAAAAATAGGTAATGAATTATTTACTGTCTCTGTGCCATTATCTCATAAAAAATTAGACCCTGTAAGAGGTGATGTAGTAGAACAACTAAGGATAGTGCCAGATGTAACTCTTGAGTTTACCAATACCCTCTTAGTAACAAATGCGGATGGTTCTGTACATGCGGAGGTACGTATACATCCTCTTAAGAATATACCAAATGCTACCCTATTTGTGTATGCAGACAAAGCTAGCGACAAGAAAATAAGCAGCCTCAACCTGCGTGCAGGTAATGATACCACTATCGGAATAGATTTCACAAAACAGGAAACAGAACAGATAAGTAAAGGCGACTTCTTCCTTTCTGCAGAAATAAAAACGGGTGACAAAACATACTCTAAAACA
>CAIYVS010000254.1 GCA_903929655.1 uncultured Bacteroidota bacterium
TCCCGGATATCAAATTGCATTGATGCACCACATAGCTGTAGGACAATGAAATAATTTTTCAAAATGCATGACAACCTTATATCACCTTCTTACCCTTCATTGCATCTTTCAACGCGGCATCCATTACTCTTTCGGCATATGGGCGCGAAACATCATTCAGTGCCTCTGTGGCATGTTGTACACGGTCTTTATCCTTTATATAAATGGCTTCTCTCAGCATTTGCATGCTGCCCAATGTGGTATTGACTTCTTCCTCTGCAAGCTCTTCACGGTGTTTTGCAAGAAATTTTTCGGTTACATCCAGCATTTGTTCTGCTTCTGTTATGGCTTCTACCAGTGCACGGGTCTGCATATCATCTTTAGCGTGCGTAAGTGAATCAAGAAGCATTTTTTCTACTTCTTCATCAGTAAGTCCATACTGCGGTTTTACTTCTATACTTTGCTGTATGCCGCTACGTAATTCTTTTGCACTCACTTTTAATATTCCATCAGCGTCTATAAGGAAACTTACTTCTACTTTGGGCAGGCCTGCCGGCATACCGGGTATGCCTGCAAGACTGAATTCTGCAAGTTTGCGGTTATCTTGCACAAGATCGCGTTCGCCCTGGTAAACGGATATGCGCATACCGCTTTGTCCGTCTTTCTGAGTAGTGTACTGGCGTCCTGCCTTATTGGGAATCTTTGAATTACGTGGTATCAATACGTCCATCAATCCACCCATGGTTTCTATACCCAGGGAAAGAGGTGTAACATCCAGCAGCAACATTTCTGTATTGTTACCTGCCAGTATATCAGCCTGCACTGCTGCACCCAGAGCTACTACTTCGTCAGGATTTAACTGATCGAACAGTTCTTTACCAAAAAAATCACGAATGCTTTCTTTCACTAAGGGTACACGTGTAGAGCCTCCCACCATGACGATGGCATCTATTTGTTCTTTCTTAAGGCCTGCATCGCGTAATGCGTTTTTGCAACTTGTTATCGTACGGTCCACCAGGGGCTGTACCAGTTTATTAAATTCCGGCTTTGTTATGGATACCTTCCTGCCATTAATATCAGCTTCGAAAATATCATTATTGCTGAGGTGTTTTTTTGCTTCTTCTGCGGTTACACGTAATTGTTGGGTCAGTGATTTATTTTGCTTCAGTTCATCATCGCTTATATTCATTTGCAATTGCCAGTGTGCCGCAAGTGCGCGGTCCATGTCATCACCGCCGAGGTAGGTATCTCCGTTTGTAGACAGCACTTCAAATATCCCGTTTGTTATCTTCAAAACAGAGATGTCAAAAGTGCCACCGCCGAGATCATAAACAGCTATTGTTTTTTCTTCGTTTGCTTTAAGACCTAATCCGTAAGCAAGGCTTGCCGCAGTTGGTTCGTTTACAATACGCAATACGTCCAATCCTGCAAGGCGGCCTGCATCACGGGTGGCCTGTCTTTGTGCATCGTTGAAATAAGCAGGCACTGTTATTACAGCTTTGCTTATTGGCATTTTCAGTATATGCTCTGCCCTGTGTTTCAGTTCTTTTAAAATAAAAGAAGAAAGCTCTATAGGAGAATAAAATTTTTCTCCCACCTGTATTTTAACTAATGTATCGGTATTGTCGTCAATCACCTTGTAAGCAAAGAAATCTGCATGGCTGCTTACATCTTTATACGATTTACCCATGAGGCGCTTAACGGAATAAATAGTCCTTTCCGGCTCCTGCACCAGCAACTCTCTTGCTGCACTGCCAACTGTAATATTACCTTCTTTGTCAAAGTGAACAATGGAAGGGACGAGTGTAAGTCCGTCGGTTTCCCTTAGGGCTATAGGTTGCCGGCTGTCCTGTCGCACAATTGCGATGAGGCTGTTTGTTGTGCCGAGGTCGATGCCAACAATGGTTTCTTCTGTTTGTAAGCTGCCTGTGGCTATATTGATGGCTACTTTGCCCATAGATAGATATAAATTCGAGTTGCAAAGGTAGTTTATTAGGCATACATGATAAACGATAAGTAATAAGCACGCATTGAATAATTCTATGGCCGCCGCGCTAAATGTTTTATAAATTTGCAAAAACATAATGCCATGCCTCGTTTTTTTTACATTGTTTTTTGCTTCATTTGTTTTCAATCATTCTCTTTTAAGGCGCAGGCTCAAACTGATAATAAGGCTGCTATTGATATGAACAATAAACTGTCGGGTATGGTGGCATCATTATACGAGGATGGTTCAAAATGGGGTGAAACATTCAGCCATATAGATTCTACTACCCATATGTATGCTGAGCTTGCCCCGATACGAATCAGGATGGAGCATTATTTAGATGAAAAACTGGCCGAACTAAATGCCATGCAGGATGTGAGTGGTAGCCAGGATTTCAGGCTGGCTATGATTCATTTTATGAA
>CAIYVS010000255.1 GCA_903929655.1 uncultured Bacteroidota bacterium
AACAAAAACCAAGCCAAATATATGATAATCGGGAGCTTTCCTTCATTTTCTCTTTAAATTGTAAATAATTATATTAATAATATACTCAATTGTTTAATCTATAAAGCATTTTATAGAAAGGATACTATGTTTTATTATTATGCTTAAGTTGAATACGATTTATTACTATTATCATCATGGTCTTTTGTAGATATTCCATACTTTTCTGCTTGCCGTATCGCGAAAATATATATTCAGGGTTGAGGTTGAAACGCTGTCTATAAACCAGGATTCTGTACTTATGTATAAGGAGTCAGTAATCATTAATATGGAATCATGATTTGACAATGCCCAGCTAAATGGATAGGGGTTTGCGCTATTATAATTATAAAATCCTGAGCCGTTGGTATTGAAGTTTGCAAAGTAATTTGGGTAGAGGGATGTATCACGTATCTCATTTGTTTCTATAATATTATCGGAATTGCTATCAATTGCGACTGTCTGAAGCTTCCATTTGCCCAGCATAAGGTCACGTTTTGTTGTTCCGCTTTTGGTGCAGGAGCTAATGCCAGCGCTAAGTAAGATGGCCCAAATAATGATTTTAAAACTTGTATATTTTTTCAAACCTTATATTATTTTATCTCTAAACAAATGTACTCTTAATTTAGAATTGTTTGATTTTGAGATTTAGAGAAAACTCTAAATAGGGACGGAACGGAGATAAAGTTAATAGACGCTATGTAAAATACCTGATTGGAATGAAGCAGGAATTTGGAATTTACGATTTGGATTTGTTTTAGTATTTCAACGTAAAATGTTGTTTTTCTTTGAATTCATTGCGGAAAAAGAGGATGCCTATATGGTAGAGGTCAATACTTAGCCTCACTTTGGGGTCTGTATATATGTTTTTCCAGTTGGCGCTGGTATGCTTACTTGTATGGATATTGCTGACAATGAGGATATGCAAACTGCTTAATGGCTGCGCCTCAGATAAATGTCCGGTATTCTCTGCATTGCTGAAACGAAACTCCGGCTTTTCCTGGAACGACTGATTGGGACTGTTATAATAAGCTATGATGGTAGCGATGAGCACCATGTATTTTTCCGGCACTCCTGCCAGTTTTATACTGAAATTCCCGGCATCGCCTGCATTGTAGCTAATATAGCCACTGTTGTTTTGCTGTTGCAGTTCTTTATTTAGCAGCACATGCTCAATAAAATCATAAACAAAGGGTGAGTGTATGCCATGTCGTGATTTGGCCTGCCATTTGTATCTGATGTATTCTCTCAGGCTATACGGGCTCACAGTTCCACTCTTTCATAACGTTGAAAAGTAAAAGCGTACTGGTGTTTGTCGTCTGCTGGGTGGGCTTCTTCCCAGGCCAGTTTCCAATGGGTATGGTCCATGTCGGGGAAGAAAGTGTCTGCATCATCAATATGAGTGTGTACGCGGGTGATATAGAGGCGGTCTGCAAGCTGCATGGTTTCACTGAAAATTTTGGCACCGCCAATTATAAATGCTTCCTCTGTATTTTCAGATTCCAGCCTTTGTAAGGCGCTGTCAATATCATGAAACAAAAGAACGCCATCAGGCAATGCCAGTTTTCTTTGAGTCGATATCACCATGTTAAGCCTGCCCGGCAAAGGTTTGCCAAGAGATTCGAATGTTTTACGGCCCATCAGTACAGGTTTGCCAAGGGTGGTCTTTTTAAAATATTTAAAGTCGTCGGGCAAATGCCAGGGAAGGGTATTATTCCTGCCCATGGCGTTATTGTCTGCAATAGCTACTATGAAAGATAAAATCATAAAAATGAAAGTCCAAATTCCATTTCCCCATTCAGGGGAGCAGGGGGTTAAACAGCCACAGGCGCTTTGATGTGCGGGTGGCTCTGGTAATTCTCTAAAGTAAAGTCTTCATATTTAAAATTGAAAAGGTCTTTTACTTCGGGGTTGATCTTCATGGTTGATAATGGCAATGGCTGTCTTGTAAGCTGCAGCCTGGCCTGTTCTATATGGTTGCTGTATAAATGCACATCTCCAAAAGTGTGGATGAACTCGCCCAGTTGCAGATCGCATACTTGTGCCACCATCATAGTAAGCAATGCATAGGATGCAATATTGAAAGGCACACCCAAAAATACGTCTGCACTGCGCTGGTATAACTGGCAGCTTAATTTACCCTTTGCCACATAAAACTGGAACAATGCATGGCAGGGGCTTAAAGCCATTTTGTGCAGGTCGGCCACATTCCATGCATTAATGATCATGCGACGGCTATCAGGGTTGGTTTTTAACAGGTGCAATACTTCTTTTACCTGGTCGTAGGTCTTGCCATCGGCGCCTGTCCAGCTGCGCCATTGGTGACCATATACCGGGCCGAGGTTACCATCTTTGTCAGCCCATTCGTCCCATATCCTTACGCCGTTTTCTTTAAGATAGGCAATATTGGTATCGCCATTCAGAAACCAGAGCAGCTCATAAATAATGGATTTTACATGAAGCTTTTTGGTTGTAAGCAATGGAAAACCTTTTTGAAGGTCGAAGCGCATCTGGTAGCCAAAACAACTGATAGTGCCTGTGCCTGTGCGGTCGTTTTTTGTTGCGCCGGTATCCAGTATATGTTGAAGAAGATCGAGGTAAGCCTGCATAATTTAAAAATAACAAATTCCAAATAACAAATTCCAATTCGTGTACTGGTATTCAAAATTACAATAAGATTCTGCTATTTGCATTTGAATTTTTACTTTTGGGCAGTAATATGAGCATTTTATCGATTGTTATTCCTGCCTATAATGAAGGCCCTACTATACATCATATCCTTAATAAAGTTAAGGCTGTGAAACTGGAAGGGGGCCTGGATAAGGAAGTTATTATTGTAAATGACTGCTCAAAAGACAACACTGAGGAAGCGATACTTGCTTATAAAAATGCAAATCCTGAACTGCCTATCGCTTATTATAAGCATGAAGTGAACCAGGGTAAAGGTGCAGCCTTGCATACGGGAATCAAACATGCTACGGGAGACTATGTGGTCATACAGGATGCTGACCTTGAGTATGACCCGGAAGAATATAATATTCTGCTAAAGCCTATGTTGAACGGTTTTGCGGATGTTGTTTACGGATCGCGGTTTATGGGTGGTGAGCCACACCGAATATTGTTTTTCTGGCATTCTATCGGCAACCGCTGGCTTACTTGGGCATCCAATATGTTCACCAACCTGAACCTTACAGATATGGAAACCTGTTACAAATTGTTCAGGCGGGAGATCATACGGGGTGTAAAACTGGAAGAAAAACGCTTTGGTTTTGAGCCTGAAGTAACAGCAAAAATATCACGTATACCCCGTATCAGAATTTATGAGGTGGGCATATCTTATTACGGCCGCACCTATGAAGATGGTAAGAAAATAGGCTGGAAAGATGCTTTCCGGGCTTTGTATTGCATTATTAAGTATAATCTTTTCAAATAGTTTTTAAGGATTCATTTTATGCCTATTATATTACCCGTAAAAGGAGTATTACCACAAATACCTGAGGATTGCTTTATCGCTCCTAATGCCACTATAGTAGGCGATGTTATTATGGGGGAGCAATGCAGTGTATGGTTTAACGCAGTAGTACGCGGAGATGTGAACAGCATACAGATAGGTAACAAGGTGAACATACAGGATGGTGCATGCATCCATTGTACTTATCAAAAGACCAAAACAATCATCGGTAATAATGTATCAATAGGTCATCATGCTATTGTGCATGGCTGCACGGTACATGATAATGTGCTGATAGGCATGGGTGCTATTGTTATGGATAATTGTGTGATAGGCAGCAACAGCATTATAGCTGCGGGGGCTGTATTAACAGAGGGGACCGTGGTGCCGGAGGGCAGCATATATGCAGGTGTACCTGCCAAAAAAATAAAAGACATCAGCCCTGAATTATCAAAAGGAGAAGTGGAAAGAATTGCCAATAATTACATCATGTATAGCTCCTGGTTCCGATAAGGAATTGGGTTCCATGCAGATATACAAAATTTGTTTAGTCCTCCAAAACCTTTATTTACAGGTATTTTGGGGGATTTTTATGAAAATACGGGCATATATTTATGAAAAAACTTAATTATGTTATGGATTTTTCAATATTGCTTATATATTTGTGCCCAAATCACACACAATTTTACTTTATGAAAAAATTATTTCTCGTACTATTAGCTGCAGCAACAGTAGGATCTGCAAGCGCTCAACCTAATTCCTGGCTTCTTTATGGTAACGTTAATGTATCATCAGAAACGGATCAGGCTAAACAAGTAACCACTCAGTGGAATATTACCCCCGGTGTTGGTTACCAGTTTGACAAAAACTGGACTGGTGGTGTTAATCTTTCTTATGGTGCCGCTAAAGTTACTCCTGATGGACAACCTGCTTCAACTGATCTATCAAGCTATACTGTAGGTTTATTCGGACGTTATACTCATAACATGGGCAGCACATTCTTTTGCTTTGGTCAATTAGATGCGAGCTACATGAGCACTAAAGACAATACTTCAGGTGGGTTTACTACTTCGGGGCCTGTTATTATGTTGTGGCCTGCTATTGGTATTAATGTAGGTAAGGGTTACGCTCTTAACTGCGCATTGGGCGGATTAGGTTATTCTTCAATGAAATCTTCTGCTCCGAATGCTACCGCTGACAATAGATTCGTTTTGAGTTTTGGACAGGCTGTAATGATTGGTTTATCTAAGAACTTTGCATGCAAAATGCACGGTAACCACAAGCCCGGCGATGATACGCACGAAATGAAAGGTGACGATGATGACGCTCCTAAAAAACACAGAAAAGCTAAAAAAGCAGATAAAGACGACGAATAGTCTTTAGTGCTTTTACAGAGTATCCATGCAAATGGGCTTTGTAAGTTTTTGAAATCAAAACCTATTTTAGATCATTTTTAATAATACTCAAAATGAAGAAATTAATTCTTGGCCTTATTGCTTCTGCAAGTATAATGACGGCTAATGCCCAGGCAGGCAGCTGGTTATTATATGGAAATGTAGGATTATCGTCTACTTCCTCAGGCCTTGCAAGCACTACCTGGACTTTGACTCCCGGCATTGGTTACCAATTTAATGATAACTGGACAGTGGGTATCAATTTGTCATGGAGCCAGACTCCGACAAACAGGGATACTGCAAACAATCTCGTTGTAATGAACGATTACTGGGGTGGCCCCTTTGTACGTTATACACATACTATCAGCAATTTGTTCTATTGCTATACGCAATTAGACCTTAGCTATATGGGTACTTACAGAACTCCGGGAGACCATCCTGCAGATATGAAAGGAACCGGCTTCGGAGCTGCAATAACTCCTGCTTTGGGTATTAATGTTGGTAAAGGTTACGGCCTTAACGTTTCACTGGGTGGTTTAGGTTATTCCAGTATGTCTTATACAACCGGCAGCACAACCGACACTAAATTTAACCTGAGTTTCGGCCAGGCTTTAATGATTGGTTTGTCAAAGAATTTTGGCGGACACATGCATAAAGGCAGCATGGAACCAGGTAGCGATCTTCGCGGTGTGAAAGATACCAAAGATGATGACGACAAGTAAAATATTATAACAAACAAACAGTTTATGAAATGCCCTGCAGATGCGGGGCATTTTCTTTTACAAATACTGCCCGGTATAACTCTGTTTCACTTTCTTAATGCCTTCAGGAACACCTTCGTATAGTAAATACCCTCCAGCGGCACCACCCTCAGGGCCGAGGTCGATGAGCCAGTCGGCACATTTAATGACGTCGGTATTGTGCTCTATCACTATGATGGAATGCCCTTGCTCTATGAGTGCATCAAAGGCGCCCAGCAGTTTTTTAATATCGTGCATATGGAGGCCGGTGGTTGGCTCATCGAATATGAACAATACTTTTTCTTTTGATTTGCCTTTGCCCAGGAATGAGGCCAGTTTAACACGTTGTGCCTCGCCGCCACTAAGGGTATTGCTGCTTTGGCCCAGTTTTACATAGCCAAGGCCAACATCGCTGAGAGGCTGCAATGCCTGAGCCAGTTTTTTTTCATCTTTAAAGAATTCAATAGCATCGTCCACGCTCATTTCCAGCACATCATAAATGCTTTTGGTGCGGTAAGTAACTTCCAGTACTTCGTCTTTAAAACGCCTGCCTTTACAGCTTTCGCAAAGCAGGTGCACATCGGCCAGAAATTGCATTTCAACTATCACTTCGCCTTCGCCTTTACAGGTATCGCAGCGTCCGCCATCTGTATTGAAAGAAAAATGCTTTTCTGCAAATCCCCGCATTTTTGCCAGGGGTTGCTTGGCGTATAGCTTGCGTATCTCGTCGTAAGCTTTGATATAGGTAACCGGATTGCTGCGCGATGATTTGCCAATGGGGTTTTGGTCTACCATTTCTACATGTGCAATGCTTTTCAGGTCGCCGCCCAGGAATTTATGCAGGCCGGGCCTGTCTGTGCCTTCGCCATAGTGTTTTTGCAGCGCGGGATAAAGGGTTTGTTTTACGAGTGTGGTTTTGCCTGAGCCACTGACGCCTGTAACCACGCACAAGACATTCAACGGGAAATCCACATCAATATTCTTCAGGTTGTGTTGCCTGCAGCCCTCCGTGCGAATGGTGCCATTGGGTTTGCGTTTGATCTTAGGTGTTTCTATCTGCATTTTGCCTGACAGGTACTGGCCTGTAAGGCTTTTATTATTTTTTATGATCTCATCATATGGGCCGGCAGCAACTACTTCGCCACCCAAATGGCTGGCAAAAGGACCCATGTCGATAATATAATCGGCCTCGCGCATCATCATCTCGTCATGCTCCACTACTACTACGGTATTGCCAATATCGCGAAGTGTTTTTAATACTTTTATCAATCGTTCGGTGTCGCGGGAGTGCAGGCCAATGCTGGGTTCGTCCAGTATATATAATGAATCTGTGAGGTTGCTTCCTAAAAATTTGGTGAGCTGTATGCGCTGGCTCTCGCCGCCACTAAGGGTATTGGCCAGGCGGCTGAGTGTTAAATATCCGAGGCCAACGTTGAGCAAGGTTTGCATGCGCTGGTCTATTTCTAAAAGGATGCGTTTAGATACGCTCCTGTCATGTTCGTTCAGCTCAATATTCTTAAACCATTCATAGAGGTCGGATGCAGGCATGAACATGAGGTTGGATATAGTGACATTGCTGACCTTTACATACAATGCTTCTTTACGCAGGCGCGCACCTTTGCACGAGGGGCATAAGGTACGGCCACGGTAGCGTGCCTGCATGACACGGTATTGCACTTTATACAGGTTTTGCTCCACCATCTGAAAGAAATCGTTGATGCCGCTTACTTTGCTGTTGCCGTTCCAAAGCAAATCGTATTCGCTTTCTGTAAGGTCTATGACAGGTTTGTGTATTGGGAAATCGAATTTCGCAGCCGCGCGGATGAAATCATTTTTCCATTCGCCCATTTTTTCACCTTTCCAGCAGGCTACTGCACCTTCATGTATGCTTAGTTTTTTATCGGGTATTACCAGGTCTTCATCTATGTCCAATACTTGCCCGAAACCTTCGCATTGAGGGCAGGCGCCATAAGGATTGTTGAAAGAAAACAGGTTAGGGCTGGGTTCTTCAAACACAATGCCATCGGCCTCAAAGCGGCTGTTGAAATTGTGCAGGGTATCGCCATCCAGTTCCAGCAGGCAATCGCCCTCGCTTTCGTAAAAGGCGGTTTGTATACTATCTGCGAGGCGGTGCAGGTCATCTTCATCAAACTCTTTTACTACTATACGGTCTATGAGCAGGTAAACGTTTTCTTTTGGCAATGCTTCGGTGCCGTTCAGTACGTCTTCTATACGGATCGGCTTGCTGTCGGCGCCTCTTGCATATACGCGCGAAAAACCTTTCTGCATGAGTATGTTCAGTTCTTCTTCCACGCTGCGGCCATAGCGGGTAACAAGCGGTACTATAAAATGAACTTTGGTACCTATTGGCAGTGTTTTTACAAATTCCACCACATCACTCACCGTATCTTTTTTCACTTCTTTGCCACTTACTGGCGAATAGGTATGGCCTATGCGGGCAAAGAGCAGGCGCAGGTAGTCGTATATCTCTGTCATGCTGCCCACGGTGCTGCGGGGTGTGCGGGTAGTAACTTTTTGCTCAATGGCTATAGCAGGGCAGATGCCGTGTATATAATCTACATCGGGCTTGTCCATGCGCATGAGAAACTGGCGTGCATAGGCGCTGAGGCTTTCTGCATAGCGGCGCTGGCCTTCTGCAAATAGGGTATCCATGGTAAGGGAAGATTTGCCGCTGCCGCTTACGCCTGTTACAACCACCAGTTTGTTGCGTGGAATAGCCACGTCTACATTCTTCAGGTTGTGCATACGCGCACCCTTAATGAATATGACATCCTCCTGCTGCTTATGTATTTTAGGAGCTGTCAGTTCTTTATCCTGCTTCTTCTTAGCAATACTCTCTTTCTTTGTGGCCATAAAATAGAATGGCAAATTTAGATGAAATGAATTATAGATTCAGATGATATTATAGAACAATTAATTATAATTATATATAAAAATCAGGGGTTAAATAAAAAACGGTATCAATAAAGTGCAAGGCGTCTCCTGAATTGATAACATTCTCATCATGCAAATCCTCTAATATAATTCCAAGCTCTTTATGGCAGTAATCATTGTTTCTTGTATTCTTAAAACCATTCTGTTCCAGGAATTCTTTTACGTTTTCAAGATCAATGTTTTCTGTAGCTCTTACGAAATGCTGTTCTACAACTGCGTATAATACAGTATTTTTTATTGCAAAACCAAGAAGAGTATATTTTATGGCAGGGAAGAAATAATTATGGAGGATGAGGTTATAAAGGTAATCTTCCCAATATGCAAAGTAAATGCTGTCGTTTAGTTTTATTACTGTTTCTGATTGCGGATTATAATATACTTTTTGTTCTGCTC
>CAIYVS010000256.1 GCA_903929655.1 uncultured Bacteroidota bacterium
CCAAGGCGTTACAGGCTGATCTACATATTGATGGCGAAGACTCATACCTAAAAATACGACATGCTGTCAGATTTTATTCAACTGCAAAATCTGGGTTAAAACTTGCATACGTAGACCGACATGTAGTAATTAAAATTAAATGATTTTTTGAAGCAATTTTATGGACTAGAACAGACAGATGTTTTTCCCAAATTGATGAAACATTTATCCCGTTCGTTGTTTCATTCAAACCGTCAATTATTATTGGACATTTTGTCTTTTTTATCGAACAATATATGTCCAACCCGTCAATAAAATCATCGAAACTATATGACTGAGGAATCGACATGATTTTTAAAAAACAATTCTCAATATTCGACTCATCTGAAAAGCGGTTTCCTGTAACAAATATCGCAGGTCTGTCATTTTTTAAAGATGAATACGCAATATCACATGCTAGATGTGTTTTACCTTTACCCCGGTCACCGATGAAATGTAATTGCTTAGAGGGTTCGTGATAGTAGTTTCTAAAAAAGTTTGAATAGCTTTCAAGATATTCTTCTGCTATTTTATAAATGTTATTAACACTTTTATTTGTGTCATCACCTATTAGTTGACTAATTTCGGTCAGAATTACTTCAAGTTCTTTTGCCCATTCAAAAATAGGGATGCTATTTAATTTCACAGTGTCATTCCCATTAAAACACTCAATGATGTCGTCAAATATTTTCTCAGTTTCTTTTATTTTTCTTAATACAATAGCAAATTTCTTAGCATACTTACTCTGATTTTGGGAGCTATTAATTTTAATAGCATCAGAATTAAATTCTTCATTTAATATTTCAAGATTAATGGCGAATTGTTGTAACTCATTTTTTAGTTTTTTTAAAATTTCTAAATACGAATGATTAAGGAGGTTTAAATCAATAACTGAACGTGTGAATTTATTTAAGCTGTGCAAATCAGGATCATACTTTTCTCCCACCACAGTAAAGTTTTCCTTTACTTTATTTTCAAACCAACTATCATTAAATTCCAACTCACCGAAAAAAAATTGCCTAGTACCATAATGTGTGCTTTTGGAAAGAAAATATAAAAAATTAGTCTCTCCCCAATAATCTATGTCAATTTCCCTATCAGCAGGTATGTTTTGGGATAATATGTTCTTAAACCATGATTGCTCACCTTTTGTTATTTTCTTGTTTTTATCAATGCTGTCTTCTGTTAAATCGGTCTTCAGACATAAAAACCATTTCTTAAGATTTTTATGATTTCTACATGCTGTTTTAAGAGAATCTTCAATAGATTTTTTTCTATTACTGTCTAGTCTTCCTTTTTCCTGGTAAAATTTACATTGCCATCCCCAAACATCACCATTTTGTAATTTTAAATAAAATTCCACCCCTCCATCTCCACCGTCACCATCTATCGCTGTAAATTCTCCTAAATCTTTATACTCACGATAGGCAATTTGATAGCATAGTTGTTCAAAGCATTTTGTTACTTTGCCATTATAAGGTTTAAGCTTTGAGAAATCTATATATTCAATTGTCATAACATTAATACTTCATGTACATTTATATAATTTCAAATACAGTACTTTTCCCATTTTCACAAAAATGCCAGTC
>CAIYVS010000257.1 GCA_903929655.1 uncultured Bacteroidota bacterium
AAGCGTATTTTAAACAAATTGGTGTGGAATATCATTTGGGGAGTTAACGTATGTTTTTTATTGGTAAACGTTCCGGCAGACAGAAAAATGTGGGACTTTATGAGGCTTTTATTAAATACCTGCTGTCATTTATCTTACGGCTATGAAGA
This sequence comes from uncultured Bacteroidota bacterium, assembly GCA_903929655.1. Lineage (GTDB taxonomy): Bacteria > Bacteroidota > Bacteroidia > Chitinophagales > Chitinophagaceae > JABDGU01. The sequence continues at coordinate 150 of CAIYVS010000257.1, forward strand.
TGGTGAAAGGATGGAATCAGAAAAAAATAGTGAGGCGAAGGAGTTTTAAAAAAATGACGTCTAATACGCTATACAAAACATATATAACATGAAATATAGAGTAATATATATTTTATTTCTTATTTATTTAGCTGGAAAGGCAGAAGCGCAATACAACCAACTTACAATACCTGATACCATATCCGGTACGACATTTGACCTGACTGCCAGGGATACTTTTAAACAAATGATGAGCGGTAACCAAACCATTACGGCGGGAATAAACGGTAATTGGTGGGGACCAACGCTGATGTGGAATAAGGGAGATGTGGTGCATATTACCGTACACAACCAGTTGCAGGATACTACTACTATACATTGGCATGGGATGCACCTGCCTGCAATAATGGACGGCGGGCCGCACCAGACTATTCCACCTTATACAGATTGGTCGCCTTACTGGCAAATAAGCAATAACGCGGGGCTTTATTGGTACCACCCGCATTTACATGAGGAGGCTTTGCACCAGGTAACAAGCGGCCTCGGCGGTTTAATAATTGTACGCGATTCGACAGAAAGTTCTTTACCGCTGCCCAGGACCTATGGTGTGGACGATATACCACTTGTGCTGACAGACAGGCGTTTTGATGGCTCTAACCAACTGGTAGATGCGCCTTATGGGGATTCTATGCTGGTGAATGGCACAATGCGGGCTCAATATAATATTCCGGCGCAGGTGGTGAGGATGAGGATACTGAATGCGGCTACCGAACGTTCTTATAATATTGGTTTTAGTGATAACCGTACTTTTTATATTATTGCTACTGATGGCGGCCTTGTGGATGCGCCGATTGCTGTTACCCGCTTGCTGCTGTCGGTTGGGGAGCGCATAGAAATATTGGTAGACTGTTCCGGACAGCAGGGTACTTCCTTTGACATGAAATCTTATAACGCCAACTTGCCGCAGGGGACACCGGGCGATGAGCCGGTAAATTTTGCAGCCCCCTTTGGAAATGCTTTGGGCGATATAGATTTTAATATGCTGCACCTAAATGTTACTGCGGCTACTTCAAACCCAATAACGGCAATACCTACGAGCCTTGTAAGCAATTCTTTTTACAGCGCTTCTTCAGCACAGCTTACCCGTACTGTTACTATATCTGACAGTGCGATTGCGCCACCCGGACCTACTTTTATGCTGAACCGCCGCTTTTTCGATTTGAACTATATAGATTATACTGTGCCTTTAGACCATACTGAAATCTGGGATATAGTAAGCACCTCTACGTTCAGTCATCCCTTCCATATCCATGATGTGCAATTTTATATACTATCAAGAAACGGGGTTCCTGCACCGTCTTACGAACAGGGATGGAAAGATGTAACCCTGATAAAAGGTGGAGAAGAAGTGAAGTTTATTGCTAAATTTTCTGATTATTCTGATTCACTGCATCCTTATATGTTTCATTGCCATATTGCAGCACACGAAGACCTGGGCATGATGGGACAATTTGTGGTGGGCAGCAGTCCTGCAGGCTTGAGAAATGTCGTGAATAATAAAATGAAATTGTATCCCAATCCCGGAACAGGTAAATTGTATTTTGAGATGAAGGACAATATTTCTATAGCCGAGGCTGTTATAATGAACCCCAACGGACAAGCGGTTTTGATGTCTAATCCTAATGCAGGCAAAGGGGTTTTAGATGTATCTTCACTGAGCAATGGTGTGTATTTCATAAAATTGCTTGATACTGAGGGGCAATCGTATATTAAATCATATTTGAAGGAGTAAATAATGTGTAAATCCGAAAATGTGCAAATGTGCAAATTCAGGTGTTTGATCGTAGCTGTATTAGTGGCAACAGCAGTGCCAAGCCATGCACAATCATTTTCTGTAATCAAGCTGCCTAAGTTATTGGAAATTATGGCGCCGCAGAATGACACTGCTTATGTTATTAATTTCTGGGCTACCTGGTGCGGGCCTTGTGTGAGTGAGTTTAAGAATTTCCAGAACCTGGCTGAAAAACACAAAAATGAAAAGGTAAAGGTGATTTTTATAAGTCTCGATTTTGAGAGAAATCATAAAAAAACCTTAATTCCTTTTATAAGGGAACGTCGAGTAAAAGAACCGGTATATTTGCTAGACGAACCTGATTATAATAGCTGGATAGATAAGGTGGATAAGGATTGGGGAGGAGAATTGCCCGCAACGCTCTTTATAAACCAGGCTGCAGGCAAAAAACTTTTTTGGGCAAAACCGTTTACTTACAAAGAACTGGAAGAAACATTTAAACAATTTATCTCAAAATAAAAAAGCATGAAATCTTTATCAAAAATTGCGGTGATCGTAATTGCGGTGATCACACTTTCATTGCAAAGCTTTACACCTGCCGCCTCCACTTATAAAATTGGTGATACTGTTGCAGATTTTAATTTGAAAAATGTAAACGGGAAAATGGTATCGCTTAACGATTACAGAAGCAGTAAGGGAGTAATTGTGGTGTTTACTTGTAATCATTGTCCTTTTGCGAAGAAATACCAGGACAGGATCAATGCACTTAACAAAGTGTATGGAGCGAAAGGTTTCCCGGTTGTGGCAATAAGCGCTAATGACCCTGACGCTATACCTGAAGATTCTTACGAGAATATGAAAGTTCGCGCTAAGGAACAACATTATTCCTTCCCATATTTAATAGATGAAACGCAAACTACTGCCAGAGTTTTTGGCGCTACAAGGACCCCACATGCTTTTGTGTTGCTAAATCAACCGGGAACCGGGAATTTTATTTTAAAATATACCGGAGCAATAGATGATAATTGCGACCAACCGGAAAACGTAAAAAATAAATACGTTGAAAATGCTGTTAATGCCCTGCTGGAAGGCAAACCTGTAACCATTGCAGAAACCAAGTCTATTGGCTGCGGAATAAAGTGGAAGAATAAATAGTCTGAACCTTGATTTACTTGATTAAAGGATTATCGTGACTTATAATGCCGAGTTTTAGCCCTGCAAGCCAATTTATTCCCGGCATGGGGCGACCTGCGGCGAGTTGGTATTGGGTGTTCCAGATATTGTTACACTGAACATTTAACTGGAGTGCGTATTTGCCTGCATGCATATTGTACATGAGTTGGAGATTGCCAATATTATAGGGTAAAAGGTAGAGAGACTCATCTGTAGTGTAGAAGCGGTAACCTGTGTAGGTGTGATTGTAATTCAAATACAGGTTAAGATAAGTAAAGCCCACATTTAATTGGCCGTTGTAACGGGGTGTATAGGGTATCTGTTTGCCTATGCTGCCGTCATTTGGTATATAGCTGTCGACTGTTGTGGCAATCGTATAGGAAGTATTGATGCCGAGGTGCAGTTTCCATTTATTGATATTGCAGCTAAGTTTGTTTTCAGTCTCAACTCCCCGGCTTTGCACAGTAGCTATATTATGAGGAGTAAAAACGGAACCACCAAACCAGAGTATCCAGTCCTGTATCTCACGGTTAAAAACTGAAAGGTCATGCTCCAAAGAAAAGTGAGCCCATTCCTTCATTTTTACACTATAACCTGCATCTTCATTCCAGCCTTTTTCGGGTTTGAGGTTGGGGTTACCACCGGGATTAAAGTACAATTCATCCAGGTTGGGCGCCCTGTAGGTGTATTGTGCATTAGCTCTTAATATGAGCCAATAAAAAAGCTCGTATGATGCATTGGCACCGGGGAGGAAAACGCCTGTATTATTTATTTGTTCCGACCTTGCATTCAATGCTGTAGTCAGTTTATGATTAAAATAACTGAAGGTAAATGCGGCGGCAAGTGCGGCTTTGGTTTGCTGTTTTGTTACTCCTGATACCTCCATCCAGCTTATTTGTACCGGGCTGAATAAAAGGAATTCGTTATGCTCATTGATTTTCCGGTTCCAACCCAGCTCTTGAAAATACTGATAGGTGACGTATTGTACATTCAATGAGTTTGTTCCAAAATAAATCAGGGGGTCTTTATAATCCAGGTCATCGCGTATCAATGATGTTTTTGCATACCAGTTATTTTTGGCTGTTTTCTTATCCCAGTTCAATAAAAACCGCAATGAGCCGGTAGTGTAATTTTTAAGCGAAGATGCTTCGAATAAAGCAGGAGCGATCTCACGGTAGTATTGCTGATACCAGGCAGAGAAACCAAGTGTATTTTGATCATTTACTTTATATGCACTTTGCAATATGATACTTGCACCGTTTAATTTTGCATTGGTAGTTTTCTTTGTGGTTCCTGAATCTGTAGTATAGGAATAGTTATTTAAGGCGCTTTGCCCAAAAGCATTTAATGAAATATACCATTTCTTATTGCTGAATAAGGTTTTCAGTCCGCCCATAGACTCTCCAAAACTGCCAGTGCCTGCAAATACGGAAAGGCTTTTTTTAGATTCAAATACCGGGACATCATTCTCTAATAATAAGGCCCCGCCTACATTGCCACTACCCCACAGTGCAGATGAACTGCCATAGACAAGATTTACTTTGTCCATTAGCAGGACAGGGAGTAAAGATACATCTGCAATACCCAGGGCTGCATTTTGTATGGGAACGCCGTTCCATAAGACCTGGGATTGCGCCGCTGAAGACCCGCGAAAATTGAGGGTAGCCAGGCTGTTGAATCCATAAGACCTTATAAATACAGGTGATTGTTCTGAAAGGAGGGATGCCAGCGACTGGTATTGATATTGCAGTTTGGTAATGCTATCTATTGCCTTTATCTTCTGGCCGGGTGAATACTCGTTGATGCGGACATCGTTTGATATTTGCTGTTTGTGCCTGCCACGTATTTTCACCTCCCGAAGTGTATCGGACATCTGAGCAAATGCATTTGAACAGAATTGAAACGTAAATACAAGGGCAAGGACGCAAAGACGCGACGTTTGTATTAAAGTATGTAGCTTGCCGTTATACATTATCAATCAAAATAAAAATGGCCAGGGCCTACGCCTGTGTTAAATTGTTTTATTAACGTTCCATCTGCCTTATAAACATAGATCGTACCTTTTTGAGAAAAGCCTTTGGGGTCGCCAACGTATATATTGCCGGTTTGTGGGTCTATACCTAATGCCCAGAAGTACTGGAATGGAGCGGCAGGTATAAAGGCTTGCGAGGGCAAGTTTGCATCGTTTATGCCCATCCGGAAGATGCCATTGTAATTGATGCTTCCGTTAAAATCTGCCTCAATAAAATACAAGGTATCTTTTGTTTTATTAAATGTGGGCTTTACCGGGTTGGCCTGTGCAGGGAATGAATAGGATCGTAAGACCTGTTTTGTATCCGGATCCATGCGGGTTAAGAATGCATTTTTGCCATCAGGCGCATTTCCGGAAAGTATCCAAAGTTTTTGTTCTTTATCTATCAGTATTTCCTGGGCTGCGTAGCCTTTTACTGTGTCAGATTGTGTGAGGTCATTTGTGCTAATGTTGAGTTCGTAAATATTTTTCGTACTGGTATCCCAGGAACAGGTAAAAACAGTATTGTTGTACAACAGCATATTTTCAGGGTTTTGGGTTGGCAGGCTTATAGAATCGGTAAGCAATAATGACTGAGGGTTGATAACATAAACTTTATTGCTATAGAGGGAGGAAACATACGCCTCTGTACTGCTTAAAGATAGTATATAGCGTGGTTGCGGAATGGCTATATTGCCTGTAAGTTTCCAGGTACTGTCATTTATTACAGCTATTTTATTTGAATTGTTTATACAGAGAAAGAGGTTGCTGCCTATATGTACCATACTTTGGAAAACATCGCCCATAACGTCGTTATTTGCTGCCATATAGAGGTCTGCATAAACGCTGTCATTTGATGGCGTAAATAAACCAAGAGATGCATTGCCATTACCGTACTGTCCTTCGCATATGATGTACACATTGCCCTTACCAGGATTTTGCGGGAGCGTAATAAGCGGGTTTGCAGGCTGGTCTTTTATGCAAGCAGCAAGAAAAATAAAGAACCCAATAAGCCTCAGAGCTTTGTAATTTTTTCCACCCATTTAGAACCTTTGGTATCTTTTAAAATGAGATAGTAAATACCTGCCGGAAAATTGCCGACAGGTATTTCATTTATTTTTTCGTTCAGTGTTTGCTGTAGTAATATTTTGCCTTGAATATCAGTAAGAACCGCAATTCTGTTTTGCGCATCATTTGATGAAACTATTATTTTGTCTGTAACGGGGTTTGGGTAAATACTTATACCCGCACTATTTGTGACAGATGGCAGGCCAGTAGTGATTTGGTGGATAACACCTACTGCATCCAGATCAAAACCACATGATGGAAATGGTGTTGGGTATGGATCGTTGATCTTTCTGCCTGCCGAGTCGTAGGATGCATGGCCATTGATGGAACCTATAACATCTATTATACGCACATAGGTTATGTTATTAATATCCAGGCCGGTAATACCGGATAGTTCCTGCAGATCGAAAGGGGTGCCGTAACCGCCTATATACTTGCCTGCCAGGTTATTGATATTTCTTGCATCCAGGTAATTGGCATTGCCTATTTGTGATGTATCCTGTGTAAGTGAGGTGGCGGGGAAACGGAAATAGTTGATGCCATCTGAACTTACTTCTACAAAACCCAATTCAAGATAGGCCAGGTTAGGATCGGAAACATCAAGAAAACCATTTTCAAATACTGCAAAATCTGCTCCAGGGCCATTATAGATCGGGCTACTGAAAGCGAGTTCAGCTACCCCACTATCGCCAAGGCTTAAGATGCTGCCATCTGCCGGGCCTATTGCGTTAGCACTGTCTCCGGCCGTGGCGTAACCCAGGGATGGCTGTGCTATATCCAGAAAACCCCTTTGCACACTACAATGAGCGGCCCAGCCAGTAAACAAAGCGCTGGATGCACTGATTGCAGTGCTGCCGCTTTGTCCCGCCTGCGGTGGATATTGCGCTTTCACTTCAAATGAAAGTAAAAAGTGAAAAGTAAAAAGTAAAAATAAAATACGGTTCACTATGCTATTGTTTTACAAAACGAATTGTTGCGACTTTGTTATCTCCTATTAGTTGTAGCAAATAAATACCAGGCGACAAAGCGGCTGTGCTCATAGTCATTTTCTGAGAACTAACTCCACAGGCCTTTATTGTCTTTCCTGACATATCTATTATGTTCAATTGCTTAACAGCATTATCATTCAATTCTACAAACAGGTTTTCTGTAGCGGGGTTGGGATATACTTTTGCGATTGGTGCAGTTGGGATATTCTTTACAGATTCAGTCTCGTTGGTGGTGAAATTATCTATACAGAAGAAAGCAGGTGTATTCATCCCAAAACTACTGGTATCAGAAGAACTAAGAGAGAGCGACAAGCTATCTACATTTCCTAATGTTGATAAGTCCACCCATTGCCAGTCTTTAATAATATAGTCCTGCGAATTATTAGTAAAGCGGAAATCGGCAAGATAAAAATCTACTGTGTTAGTGGTCATTGCGCCTGCCAGATAACCCACAATAGTAAGTTTAAACCAATCGAGGTCATTACCAGTGGTACCTCCAAATTTTTTAGCAAATGCATCTCCATCCCTCATGCTGTTATAAGCATACGTGCTGTTGGTAACGTAAAAACCTTTAACAGCTTTGCCAATTGCTGCCCCGCTAAGATGGATTTTTATAGGTGTACCGCCTGCATTCGCAGCCGCATATTTCAGGGAGCCACCGTATCCCTGTGCCGCTTTTGCTGAATATTGATTGCCATAACCACTGGTTACACTATCTATCATATTACTATATGCAAAACCAGAACTCCAGAAGCCTCCGTACGAGGTATCATAAAAGCAGGAAAAAAATGCGAGGCCGTTTGTAAAGCCAACATCATTCATAGGCGTATTGTAGTTCACATAGAAGGTGTCAGGTCCTGATAAGCTTAAAGCTTCAAAATCAGAGATAGTCTGAGCATGGGTAAGTGTTGTACTTAGTACAAGAGTTAAGATTGCAAGTAAATGTTTGCGCATATAGAAATTGGTTTTTAAAAACAATTTTTATCATGCAGCCTGTGGGTGAAAATCAGATATAGAAAAAAGCAAATAGCACATAGTGCCGAGGCTTCCATCGTACCTGTGCCTTTATCCCGAAAGCAGCGATAAGTAAATAAATTTCAAAGGCAGGTCTTCTGACTTACTCCACCTTTTGCGGCCTTCCCGTCCCGAAGGACAGTGGCAATACAGGATGCAAAAGGCTGTTGTTGGAGCTAACAGCATCGGGTAATGTCCGGGATTCACACCCGGTTCCCTTTTCATTCCTTACTTAATTCAGGAAACCTTTGTTGCTGCAAATGTAGTGAAGTAGTATTGAAAAAAACAAAAAAAATCCGTTAAGTAGCTAAAATGCGCTGCCGGAGCGCTTCATACAATATCATACCGGTAGCTACAGATACATTCAAGGAGTCAAACTCATTTACCATTGGTATCTTTATCAAATAGTCTGCACGTTTCAATACATCCCTGCTGATGCCAGTATCTTCAGCACCCATTACTATTGCAGAAGGTATGCTTAGGTCTACTTCATAGACCGGTACACTACCCTTCATCTGGGTACCTAAGACCTGTAAACCATTTAATTTCAGAACATCCATAGCCTGTTGTACAGACGGTATTCTACAGAGTAATATTTTACGCAAGGCACCTGCTGATGTTTTTATGGCTTCCTCAGTTAAGGATGCGGCATGTGATGTGGGCAGTATAATGCCCTGTGCACCGCAACATAATGCGCTCCTGGCTATAGCCCCAACATTGCGCACGTCGGTTACACCATCCAGCAGTACGAATAATGGCACTTCGCCTTTTTCGACCACATGGGAAATGGCATCCTGCAGGTCTATGTATTGAAGTAAGGAAGTCCAGGCAATTATCCCCTGGTGCTCAGCCCGTGTCATGCCCTGCAGTTTTTCTACGGGCACCTGGCTTATAGGGATGTTGCGCTCCCGTGCCAGTTGTTTTATAGAATTGATCTCCGGCCCGCTTGCTGTTCTCAACAGAAACAATTTTTCTATAGTAGCTCCTTGTTGTAGGGCTTCCAGCACTGGCTTGCGACCAATCAATAAAGGCAAAGAACGCACTGATTTCATAATATAAACCTACAATAAAAAAGCGATACGTTATTTACATATCGCTTCCAAATATTATTAAACTATTCAACTAATTAACTATTCAAGCAATCAGGCCATGTTATGGAATACATGCTGCACGTCATCATCCTGCTCTACACGCTCTATAAGTTTAAATACGTCGTTTGCTTCTTCCTCACCTAATTCTACTGTGGTGCCAGGTATCCATTCTATTTC
>CAIYVS010000258.1 GCA_903929655.1 uncultured Bacteroidota bacterium
ACACCACCCCTGGCATATCCGCTGAATTTTTTAAGGTTCCCATCAGAATTGGTGGTACCCGTAGTGTAAATAACAGAAGGAGTAATAAAAAAAGGAAAACTTACTTGCCTCGTCAAATGATTTGTAAACACATCCGTACCCGCAGGATTTAATGCATTGTACTCGTAAACATCATACTTTGCAGATGAGGGTACTCCATTCACATCTAATTCCACACCAATGTTTTCACTAAACATATAGCCACCGGCTATAAGAGCCTGTAAGCCGGATGAAAAAGAAGCTTTTTTAACATCAAATGCATCCACCGTAGTATAATTGTTGGGCAGGTAAGTAATACTTCCATAAAACGGGATGCCATAATTATCTACCGTTTGCCCCGCCAGCGGCACAGCATAGCCCACTCCCGCCTTCAGGAAAATTCCCGGCGCCTGGGCATATCCTTTATTTAAGACCAGCATTGTCAGAATAACAAATAATAGCTTTTTCATTTCCCGGGCCTTGGTAGTCTTAATTTAAACGTTCAAATCACTAAAATATTATAGCAATTATTTTTTCTTCATCACCGCTTCAATCTCCTCTGCAGTAACAGGTATGTTTTTAAACAAGTCCACATTGCCACCCTTTGTTATCCAGATATTATTTTCTATCCGTATCCCCATCCGCTCCTCCTCGATATAGATGCCCGGCTCTACAGTAAAGAGCATACCTTCCTTTACCGTTTCTGTATAAGAACCTACATCGTGCACTACAAGTCCTAAATGATGCGTAGGATTATGGTAAAAATACTTTCTGTAAGCTGGGTTTTCAGGGTCCTGGTTTTTAATATCTGCTTTGCTGATAAGACCAATTTTCAATAACTGTTTTTCCATCTCCTCATTCAGTTTTTTGGCATAATCAGGAAATGCAATACCAGGTTTCAATAACTTTTTACCAAAATTATGCACCGCCAGGCAGGCATTATATACTTCCCTCTGCCTTTTGCTGAATTTGCCATTCACAGGTATCGTACGCGTAAGGTCCGCATTATAATTACCATACTGCGCGCCAAAATCCATCAATATCAGTTCCCCGTCCTTGCAAACCTGGTTATTATCTACATAATGCAAAACCCGTGCCCGGTCTCCGCTCGCTACGATCGGATCATACGCATGGCCTGTAGCCCGGTTACGGATAAACTCGTGAATGATCTCTGCTTCTATTTCATACTCCATCACACCCGGCTTCACAAATTTCAGCACGCGATCCAGGGCCTTGCCTGTAATATCAACTGCCACCTGCGTTATAGCTATCTCTTCTTTCAGTTTGATGCAACGCAATTCTTTAATGATGCGCGCAGCACGGTCATAATGATGCAAAGGGTATTTTTTCATCAGTTCATGAGCAAAAACTAGGTCTAGCCTCAGCAGCTCAGTATCCAATCTGTTGTGCTCATTACTGTTAACGTATACCGTATCAGCACTGTTCATCATTACCTGCAACATCACATCCAGCCCGTCCAGCCATTGCACATTTTTAATGCCTGATATAGCAGTGCCCTCGTTTTTACGCAGTTTATGCCCTACCCATTTTTCAAGCATATCATTAGGACGCAGCAATACCAATACCTCCCTTGCGTTCTTATCCGGATTGTCAGGATACAATATCACTATCGTCTTTTCCTGCACAATACCCGATAGCCATAAAATATCAGCATCAGGTACATAAGTATAAGTGCCATCCCCGCTTTTAGGCAGCATGGGGCTTGCAGGAAAGATTGCTATGGAATTCGGCTTCATCTTTTTGATGAAACGCTGGCGGTTTTGTTCAAAAAGCCCGGATGAGATCGCTTCGTATTTCATTTTATTTTGTCAGTATAGAAGATGTGAAGTTAATAAAAAGGCATTTAGGCGCTACTTACATTGCCGAAAAACACAAAAAATCCCTTTATAAGCATACAAGAGACCGTTTTTTTAAAATACAGTGAAAATACGCTAGCTAATAAGAAACTAAGATTTTACATTTGTCTAAGGCTTAAATTGATTCCTCATTAAATAAAACACCTACTTTTCTAATCTAAAAAAACAAACATTATGACACCAGTTAATCCAAATGATGCCCAGGTCCAGGTAAACAGTTATGTAGACATGCATTGCCACGATGCAAACCCTATCTATTCCGTTGTTATAGACGCGAATATGTTAAGAGACTATTTGAACAGCAAAACTCCTAATGCTGAAGGGCAAATGGGAACACAGGTATCGGAACTTAAACTCATTTTCGCCCACGATCTTACCTATGCCGAGGCCCGCGCTGCAGGTACCTTGACACCTAATGACCCGGAATTACTCAGCTTTGTTCTTTTAGGTTATGACCCAACAGGAACTTATATTTTAACTTCCAATAACAAAGTGTTCGACCAAATGGGCCCATGTCCAACCGAATGCCCTATTATTGGCCAGGCTGCATGTACCTATTTACAACTATCCAATACTGATCCATGTAACCCATCTACCTCCACTAAATGATCTACAAATACATATACCTATCCATCATATCAATATCACTAGTGATAGGTATAGTCAATTATAGAATATTAAATATTGGTGGCAAGATACTTACCGCGTATTTATTATCAGTTCTTACAACGGAAATATTAGCTCTAATTGTTTTCAAAACAGATAACCTCTTAGTTTATATAACAGGTTGCTCGTTTCAATATGCTTTAGTCTTATTCTATTTCAATGAATCTTTCAGTAATATAAAAAAACGAAACCTGGGATTAATAACAGCACCATTATCAATTTTTATCTTTTTCATTATTACACATTTTAAGGGAATACCAACAAGAAAAATTTACGAATACCTGATATTGATGGAAGGCTTTTTTATTATTTCATTTTGTCTCATGGCATATTATTATCTTTTGGTCAAAGACATGAGTACACAAATACTTCGTGTCTTTGACTTTTGGATAGTATCTCTTTTATTTTTATTTTGGAGTCTTAGCTATTTTTATTGGGGCTTCTCAGGCATCATCTTTCATTATAAATACCATTATGTCATATATTATTTTATTTGGGTGGTAAACTGTATTTTATATGGCGGCATAGGTTATATTCTTTACTCGTACAAAAAAGGAAAACTTGGGACCGCAGAATAACATATTGCCAATAATATTGTTGAGCACATCAATCCTTTTTTTGTTCTCTACATCGTTGGTATTATTCTTTGTTGTCCAAAAAAGAAAACAATATAAACACGTAATAGAAAAAGAAAGACTAGAAAATGCCTTTAAAAACCAGCTACTGCAAACCGAACTCGAAGTGCAGGAACAGGCCTTCAAATACATGTCGGAAGAGATACATGATAATATACTACAGGGCATGGGCTCTATAAAGCTTCAGCTCCATTCCATATTGTATGACATCCGCGATGAAGACTTAAAAAACAAAATAACCGATTCTAATGATCTGTTGGGTAAGGCTATTAACAATCTCCGCAACCTCAGCCATAGCCTCAACAACTCCTATGTTGCCAATGTGGGCCTTATAGAAGCCATAGAAAAAGAAATCAGCTACATCAACTCCACCAAACAAACTAAATGCTCCCTGCGCGTCAAGGGGAATGATTACAATTTGGGCGCTGAAAAAGAATTGCTTATATTTCGTATTATACAGGAAGCCATCTCTAATGCCTTGAAACACGGTAAGCCCCGTTCTATCGATATTGCGCTCATCTATCGCCCTGAAAAACTGAATATAAAAATAAAAGATGATGGTGCCGGTTTCGACACAAGCATCAGAAACAGCGATGGAATAGGCCTCAACAATATGAGCGTAAGAGCAAAAATGCTGAACGGGAAACTGGATATTCAATCGGTGAAAAATAGCGGCACTTCTATTTATTTGGAAGTGGCTAACGATAAATAAAAGCTGGAAAATATGATACAGATAGCGCTTGCCGACGATCACGCCATCCTGCGCAGGGGTGTTGCAGAGCTCATTTCCAAATTTGAAGATATGACTGTTCTTATAGAAGCAGGCAATGGGAAAGAACTGATAGACAAAATGGACGCTTCAGCAATTAAAAAGCTACCTCACATCTGCATACTCGACATTAATATGCCCGAAATGAACGGCTACGAGACAGCAAGCATCATTCATAAACGCTGGCCCAAAATAAAGATACTGGCCCTATCCATGTACGACACCGAGATCAATATTATAAAAATGCTCCGCAACGGCGCCAACGGTTATGTGCTGAAAGATGCCGAACCCGAAGAACTCAAAAAAGCGATCACTGAAATATACAATAACGGGTTCTACCATTCTGAGCTCGTAACCGAAAGGGTCTTGCATATGCTGCAAAACCCCAAAGACAGGCCCGGCGAAATGCTGAGCGATAACGAAACCACTTTCCTTAAACTATGCTGCTCCGAAAAAACCTATAAAGAAATAGCAGAGATTATGAGCCTCAGCCCCCGCACCATCGATGGCTACCGCGAAAACCTCTTTTTAAAACTCGATATCACCACCCGCACCGGCCTCGTCATGTACGCCATCCGTGCCGGCCTTGTAATCCCCAATTAAATTGCGCACATTCCGCCACCTTGTCATTGGCAGCTTTCGTCTTACCATATGTGTGAAGGCATAAGTCCTCTTTGCGCCTCTGCGTCTTTGCGGTTAAACAATTATACATTAAACCTGAAATGCAGAATATCCCCATCCTGCACCACATATTCCTTGCCCTCTATCCTCAATTTGCCATTCTCCCTGCATGCAGCCTCGCTGCCATATTGCACAAAGTCTTTGTAGGCAATCGTTTCGGCCTTAATAAAGCCCTTCTCAAAATCCGTATGTATCACGCTGGCAGCCTGTGGGGCCTTCCATCCACGATGGATCGTCCATGCCCTCACCTCCTGCACACCTGCTGTAAAATAAGTCACCAGGTTCAGCAACTGGTAGGCCGCGCGTATCAGGCGGTTAAGGCCCGGTTCGGTCAGTCCGTATTCGCTAAAAAACAATTCCTTATCATCAGCAGTCTCCAGTTCCGTTATCTGCGCCTCTATGCTATTGTTCATCACTATCACCTCCGCACCCTCATCATGCGCCGCCTTCACCAGCACATCGCTGTATTTATTACCCTTCAGTATAGCCACTTCGTCCACGTTTGCCACATACAATACCGGCTTCTGTGTCAGCAGGAAGATATCTGCAATAGCCTCCAGGTCCTCACCTTCCAGGTTCATACCACGAATATTCTTACCCTGGAACAAATGCTCCCTGCATTTCAGCAAAGTTTCCAGCACCCGCTTCGCCTTAGGATCAGCCTTGGCTACCTTTTCTGTGCGCTGAATCTTCTTTTCCACGCTGTCCAGGTCCTTTAGCTGCAATTCTGTATCTATGATCTCCTTATCGGCTATGGGGTTTATATCCCCCTCATCGCGCAGTATATTCTCATCCTCAAAACAACGTATCACATGTACAATAGCGTCCACCTCCCGTATATTGGCCAAAAACTTATTGCCCAGGCCCTCGCCCTGGCTTGCACCCTTCACCAGGCCGGCTATGTCCACAAATTCTATCGTAGTAGGCACCACCCTGTTAGGCTGCACCAGCTCCGCCAGCTTGCTCAGGCGTTCATCCGGCACATCCACCTGGCCCACATTGGGCTCAATAGTGCAAAACCGGTAATTGCTGGCCTGTGCCTTGGCGCTGTTACTTACTGCATTAAATAAAGTCGATTTTCCCACATTCGGTAAGCCCACGATGCCTGCTTGCAATGCCATGTTTTTCTAAAAATTTGCGCAAAAGTAAGCTTATTTATGGTTTACAGGAGCTGAAAGGCCAAATTCCCCTCTGGGGCATTGACAAAATAACTTATCAACAAATTAACCAATCAACCTGTCAATCCCTTAACTAGGTCAAGCCAATACTTCCCTTCTCTAAGCCTGCTTGTCCGCCAGTGATTTGGAGAGCGCTTAGGGCTTAGCTCAACTTTCTTCCCGCTCCCACAGCCACTTTCAGAGAAAAATTTGGATTCGCCTACCACGATTCCGTATCTTTAACATGAAAATGAAAACAAAACTATATTTACGTAATATGAAAATACCTTCATCAATTCAAAACTAACAGACACAACTAAAATCAGGACAATACAAAATGTCCATTGCGGTATAAGATCAGGCATCAATCGGGCATACAAAAAACAGCATTATTAACTGATAATCAATAATTTAAAATGAAATGTGCCGCAAAAAATGCCCGAATTTTATATTAATCGGACATCGGGCATCACTATCAACCAATCAACTTTTCAACCCTTTAACCTATCAACTTGTCAACCTTTCAACTGCACAGCCCCGGTAAAAACAGGAAACCAAACAACCCAAAAAGATACCCAAATAGCCCTAAAAGGAATCCAAAAGTCCCTCATAGGAAGAAAAGCGGAAAAAATATTTTAGGCCCAAATGTCCATTTAATAAAAGTATAAACTATTTATAATCAACAAAATAAACCACATTTTTAACAAAAAACCACTACAAGAAGAACAAAAAAACGGAACTTTTCTCATGAACACTTTTAAAAAAATAGAGAAGACGTGAATAAAAAATTCCAAAAACAGGAACTTCTCTCATGCCTGCCCGTCCGAAGGCGGGAACACCTTTGAAAATTTAAAATGTCGTGAATAAAACCGGAAAGAATTCAATTGGAAATCTGACCCTGAGAAATTGCAAAGGCACCTTTTTGCTATTCACAACTGCAATTAGTTGTATCAGGGTACAGAAACCTGCCAGCAAAAAATTGCTCAACCGGGAGAGGGCAAAACGCAGTGCCCCAAGATTGGAGTACCCCCGCGCAACACGCAGCACAGCTATGTCTTTGCCACGCGGAGCGATTTGGCAAAGACGCGGCTTTTCTTTGGTTCTTTCTTTTGCCAAGACAAAAGAAAGAACACTCCCGCAGGACAATGGAAAACACCAAACATCCCGCCCCCGGTAAAAACAGGAAACCAAACAACCCAAAAAGATACCCAAACAGCCCTAAAAGGAACCCAAATATCCCTCATAGGAAGAAAAGCGGAAAAATATTTCAGGAAAAAAAATGGTTACAAACAATTGATAATCAATATAATAAACAATATCAAGTCAATGAAAACAATAAAAAGCGGAAAAAATTCCAAAAAAAGGAAAAGCGGAAAAAATATTGAACAGGAAAAAGGAAAAAAATATTCTCATTGAAAATCCGGTCTTGAGAATACCCACAGGCACCTTTTGGAGTTTATCCCGCCCTTCACATGGGGCGCCACCTATGAGCAGTCCGTCAAATCACAATGGAAAATTCACATTAAAAATAATTGCATTTATTTTCGAAAAAAATAATACATTCTAAATAACATACATAAAATCCCACAAGTGTGGATAAAGTGATAACAATCACATTGTTTTAACCATATTTATGCTGTATTTTTGACCTCTATTTTTTCACGAAAAGATAATATATGCAGGAATTTGGACAGAAGAACCCCTCGGCAAGACTGGCTGACCTGGGACTGAACGTATCAATAGCTCATTGGAATCTATCTCCGGAAGAGCTGGTAAAGAAAACATTGGAACTGGGACAAGGCGAACTGAATGATACAGGCGCTTTATGTGTAAGCACGGGAAAATTTACAGGCCGTTCGCCCAAGGATAAGTTCACTGTAAAGGACGAAATAACTGAAAAGAGTGTAGACTGGGGTGATGTAAATATCCCTATGACACCAGAGAACTTTAACCTGCTTTATAATGAAGTATGTGCTTACCTGGATGGTAAAGAAGTATGGGTACGTGACTCCTATGCATGTGCCGACCCTAAATACCGCCTGAACGTGCGTGTTATAAACGAAGCCCCCTGGGCCAACCTGTTCTGCAACGACCTCTTCCTGCGCCCCACTGCAGATGAGATCAAAACACAGAACCCCGATTGGATCATACTGCAGGCCCCAAGCTTTATAGCTACTCCCGGTGCATTTGGTACCAGGCTGGAAGGCAAAGGCAATTTTACTGCCGTTAACTTTACAAGAAAGATCATATTGATAGGCGGCAGCGCCTATACCGGCGAGATGAAGAAAGGCATCTTTGGTGTGCTGAACTTTATACTCCCGCACGACCATAATGTGCTCAGCATGCACTGCTCTGCAAACGAGGGCAATGATGGCGATGTGGCATTGTTCTTCGGCTTGAGCGGTACGGGCAAAACCACGCTCAGTGCTGATCCGCACCGCGCACTGATAGGTGATGATGAGCATGGCTGGGCCGATGGTTCTGTTTTTAATTTTGAAGGTGGATGCTATGCAAAATGTATAGACCTTACCGAAGAAAAAGAACCACAGATCTTCGCTGCCATCAAGCCAAATGCCTTGCTTGAGAACATCAAGTTCATAGCAGGCACAAACACAGTTGATTATAAGGATGCAAGCATCACAGAGAATACCC
>CAIYVS010000259.1 GCA_903929655.1 uncultured Bacteroidota bacterium
CGCGATTAAAAAACAATTTAAGCCCAAAAAAAATGTCATAAACTTAAAAAACGGGCTTTTGGCACTTCCTTTTTGAATTTAGACGTAACATTTCCCCAAATCACTTGTCAGCCTCCCAAAATTCTCATTTCGCTTCGCGCCATCTAACGGAAAGGAAAATATTTTATTTTGCCCCAGACACATAATTATTTGCATCATGTAATCGCTTGTTTCAAAGTACTTATATGAATTTGGCTTTATAAGACAACTCGTATTGCTAGCCCTGCCTTTTACTTCGCAATGCCTTTTTCCAATGCCTCTCTTGTTGGTCGCCCGACCAACAACGAATTTCGCCTTTTTCCAAAGCCCTCGTTGGCCGCCTGACCAACAAGGAATTCCTAACAATTGTCGCCAGACCAACAACAAATTTCCTGACAATTGCCCCGCCCTTTACCTCGTATTGCCTTTTTTCCCAAAATCCCGAAGGGATGAAATGATTATAGAAGAACAATCTAAATCGCTAACAAACCCTGAAAGGGTGATATTATTGATCGGGAAACATGCAAACGCTAATTGCCCCGTCCTTCAGGGCGGGAGATACAATAATATATGAGACGCCTTTAGCCAAAACTCCGGTAATAAGGGTAATGAATCTTCAAAGAAGCCATCCTGACCAAATCTTCAAAATCAAATGCGCCTTCTTAAATATTCTCATTAAATTTGATTTATCGCATCGTTTCAATCTTGTTTTTAAACAGCGTTTACCATTTTTCATGAAAAAACTGCCCCTTCTTATAGTCCTGCTGCTGCTTACCCTTGGCAAAACCAATGCCCAGGTCACACCATTCCCTACCATGGACTCCATTGACATCAATAATATCAATGCCCTTGCACTGGTGCATGGCGACATGTGGTGGAACCCCGCCACCGGTTCGGCAAGAACCTTTTTTCCAAAAAACTCAGGCAAAACATTTGCCTTTGCAGGTTCCCTGTGGATATCCGGCTACGACCCCGCTAATAATATGCACATAGCGGCCCAAACCTATCGCGGCGGCAACGACTACTGGCCCGGCCCACTGGCTGCCAACGATACCCTTAGCTATGCCAGCTCCCAAAACTGGGCTAAAATATGGAAAGTGTACAAGGCAGATATCGACACCTTCTTAACTATCAGCACACATACCACCTCCAATACCCCTGCATCCATTTTGCACTGGCCCGGCAAAGACAATGCCTATGCACAGGGCAATGCAGGCGTAGCGCTTGCCGTTACCAGCGATATGGCCCCCTTTGTAGATGTCAATCACAACGGCATCTACGAACCCCTGTCCGGCGACTACCCCGATATAAAAGGCGATGAAGCCCTCTGGAACGTTTACAGCGACAATGGCCCCGCCCACGACCAGACAAACGGCATCCCTTTAAAACTCGAGATACACCTCATGACCTATGCCTACATAAGAGGCACATTGATAGATAACGTAGTCTATTACGAATACAGCATCATCAACAAATCATCCACATATTACCATGCCTGCAGAGTTGGGCTCTTTGCCGATATAGACCTCGGCTCCGGTGGCGATGATTATGTGGGTTTCGATTCCAGCCACCGCATGGGCATACAATATAATTCTGCATCGCCCGACGGCGTTTACGATAGCATGATACCCGTAGTAGGCGCCACCATGATCTTATTGCCAGGCGATGCACCCCCGCATCATATAGCCCCCCTTGGCAACTTCATCTACTTCGATAACGATACCACACTCACCGGCGACCCCGTAGGCGCCGACCATTTTAATGATTACCTGCATGCCAGTTGGCGCGATGCAGTTCATCTTTCCGACGATTTTCAGGGCCCCGGCATAGCCACCACCGGCCGCGGCGCCGGGCCTATATGCAATTACGTTTACCCCGGCGACCCCTCCGATTCCATGCAATGGTCAGAATGTGCCTGCCACAATCCTGCCGGCGACCGCCGCTTCCTGCCCACCAGTGCCGATTTTAATTTTCCTCCCGGCTCCACGCAAAGGGTAGCCCTGGCCTTGCTCGTCACCAATCTGCAGGCCAACTATGCCTGCCCCCTGGTGAATTTCGATAGCATCAAAGTCCTTGCAGATACTGCCTGGAATAATTTCTACGCCCATTACGATACCACCCTCGCAGTCCCCAATACTACCTTCAGCAATACCAATATCAGGATATTCCCCAACCCCGCAGGCAATACAATAACCGTTCAAAATCCGGCATATCAAAACACCACAGCAGAATTATATAATATGCTGGGCCAGAAACTCATCAGCCAAAACCTGCAAAACACCAACACAAAAATGGACATCAGCCATCTCGGCAGCGGCATCTATATCCTGCAGCTAAAAGATGAAAATGGCAGGAGCATTTGGCAGGGGAAAATTGTGAAGGAATAGGGGGAAATACATTTTCCGCTTTTTTCCTTTTTCTTCCGCTTTTGCAGTGTTTTATTTTGTAATGTAAATGTGTTTTGTATTTATTATCAGTTATTTACAATACTAATTAATTTTTTATTTTCCGTTTTTCCTACGCTCAAATTTTTTCCGTTAATAAATGTTGTAATGTATAAGTTACTGAAAAATGTGGAGGCTTGGAATCGAAGGCTTAGGCCTGAAAACCAGTGTCGATAATGCGGACATTTTTGAAAAACCAGACATTGAAATGCAATATTTTTGATGTAAATTATTGATTATCAATTTTTATTAAAACTTTCAAAATGTCCGATTTTTTCAATGATTCGGACATTGCCGTTTCGAATTACATCGTCCAATCTGCCCCCAAAAACACAAAAAATTAAAGAACTTATGAAATTAAATATAATATATTTTTAATTTCACAGTAAAGGTACAAAACTGGGGCAGGTGAATCCAAATTTTTCTCTGAAAGTGGCTGTGGGAGCGAGAAGTATTTTGTTAATTGGCTGGAGGGTACTCCCGTACTGAATCTGAAGATTGCTAGCCTGTAATGACGTAGCGAGAAATACTATACCCATCGGGGATACTAAGTAGAACCAAAATATTTTTTTATATTTAACGCATATTAAAAGAATAGTTGAGCATTATTAAAAATATCATCTTTGCAATGAATGATTTGGAAATAATACAGTTGATTGAAAAATATTTAGGTTTTAAGCTTAAGCAACTAAGCAATTTCAATAAAGCAGATAGACGTCTAAATGTATTTCCCAAAGGGTATCAAATAAATTCGGAACAACAAGTAATTCATTTATCCTTGGAATATTGTGACATAGGGAAAATAATATTTCATGAAAAAATTTTTAATTGCATTACAAAACTAACCAATTTAGATAGTTTGTATTTAAGTAAAAACAACATAATAAATATAACGGGTATCAATTCTTTAATTAATCTTAAGACTCTAGATTTATCTAAAAATCTTCTTACCGACATTTCCTCATTGGAGGGGTTAAAGCAAATTAAAAGACTCGACTTATCTCAAAATTTCTTAAAGAATATTTCTGTATTGTCTAGGTTTAAAAACATTGTAGATATTCAGTTATCTGAAAACCAGATTGAAGATATAACACCTATCAGCAATTTGGAAAACATTAAACGTCTAAGCTTGTCACTTAACAAAATTGATGACATATCTCCTTTGCGTGAATTAAAACAAATTGAAACACTTCTTTTATACAACAATAGAATTAATGAAATTTCACCATTGAAAGACATGAAATTTTTAAAACTATTAGATTTAAGAAAAAATAATATTAGATATTTAGAGGCATGGATTATCGATTTTAATTTAAAAATTGAATCTGATGGAAAAGTTAAAGATATAGATTGTATTTATTTACTTGACAATCCTCTCGTAAATCCACCAGTCGAAATAGTAAAACAAGGTACTAAGGCAATAAGAAACTACTTTGAGGAATTAAAAAAATATGGAGAAGAAATAATTCATGAAGCTAAGTTAATAGTAATGGGGGATGCTGGCTCTGGGAAAACGACACTGACAAGAAAAATACAAAAACTAGATGCAAGCCTTCCTATAGCTGACGAAACAACAAGAATATTCAGTTACTGTTTTAGTAAAAACAGAACAGTGTAGCACTGGGCATATTTATA